>CAJKVD010000106.1 GCA_905203195.1 uncultured Clostridium sp.
CGATCTCAGATGAGAATTGTATATTTTTTAAAATTAGAAAATTGGAAATAGTATGTTTTAATACAGGCATATGTTTTTTGCTGATGAAAACTAATTTGGATAATATAGATGAGTTTTTTGATGTATTGAATTTTAATTATCGATTTCGTGATATTCAAAAAAAGGATGAGTGTATAGGAACATATCAAAATATTCATTTGCAAATGGATACTTTTTCTGATATAAGCAAATTAACAGACTTAATAGAAGATATAACTGGTTCAAAGGTTGAATCTATAAAATTAGACTTAGATACAGAACGTTTTTTAAGTTATTCATATGTGTGTATAGATCAACAAAGCTGGGGAATGAATAGTTCTTTTGAGAATGTTGAAAATAATTTTATTAAATTTTCGAATTTTTTGCCTGCAGATAATAGTGTTGATTATGAAAAAGATAATAATGCAGTTACATTTTCAAAATGGAAATATGCAAAGCTTAGTGTTTCAAAACAGGGTGTTACTTTATTTGCTTCAGATGCTGACATGTATAATTATACTATTTTACCAGATGAATTCGAAGGAGTTTATTTATATACATATTTGTTAAATTTATATAAAAAGATATATTTAAAAAAGATAAATTTTGAATTTACAAAAACTCAAGATGTAACAAAAGGTTGTAGGAAGTTTGTTGATTTTACTAAAAGGCTTTGGATTCAAGAAGTTACTGATGAGGAAGTTGGGTCATGGATAAACTTGGAAATTGCTAAAAAAATAGATATTGATAGATTGTATGTAGATGTAAAAAATCAATATGATGTTATGTATAAGAATATGAGGGTTGAAAGAAATTCGAAAATTATGTTATTTTTAGTAGGAATTTTAATTTTAACTTTAATTTTTAATATGTTAAATTATTTTAATATGTTTTGATAAGGGATGAAGAATATGAAGATTAGTTGTGGTACAGATATAATAGAAATTGGAAGAATAAAAGATGCTTTAGAAAGTAAAGGAGACTGTTTTTTGAATAGAGTTTTTACAGAAAATGAAATTGATTATTGTGAATCTAAGAAAAAACAAAAATATCAACATTATGCTGCTAGGTTTGCAGCTAAAGAAGCGGTTTTTAAGGCAATTTCTATAAATTTGACTGATAAATATTCAATAACATGGAAAGATATAGAAATAGAGAATGATTTACAGGGAAAACCACATATACATTTATATGGTATAAATGATGATATTTTTGAGAGTATTGATATTAGTATTTCACATTGTAAGGAATATGCAGTAGCTTATGTGGTGGTTTTGCAAAAATAGTTAAGGAGAATACATATGTTAAAATTTTTTGATAGTCATGCACATTTAGATGATGAAAAATTTGATGTTGATAGAGAAAAAGTGATTTCTGAAATAGAAAATAGTGATATTGCTTGTTTTGTGACAGCAGGATACAGTTTAGAAGCTTCTAAAAAAGCAGTGAAGATAGCAAATCAGTATAATTTTATATATGCTACTTGTGGTATTTCACCAAATGATATTCCACAGGATGAGGAAAACTTGTGGAAAGAGATTTTAGAAATAGAATCAATAGTTAAAAGCAATAAAGATTCAAAAAAGATAGTTGCTATAGGTGAAATAGGACTTGATTATTATTGGGAAAAAGATGATGAAAGAAGAAATCTTCAGAGAAAAGCGTTTATAAAACAAATTGAATTAGCTAATAAGTTACAGTTACCAATTGTTATTCATACAAGAGATGCAATAATGGATACTTTAGAAATATTAAAAGCCAATCCTGTTAAAGAGAATGGGATTTTTCATTGTTGTCCACAAAATAGAGAACTTATAAAAGAAGCTTTGAAATTTGGGTTTTATATATCTTTTGCAGGACCTATTACGTTTAAAAGTTCTAAAAATGCTGAGGAAATTATTAAATTGGTTCCAAATAATAGGATTTTAATAGAAACTGATAGCCCATATTTGGCTCCAGAACCAGTACGTGGTACCAGAAATGATCCAAGAAATGTAAAATATATAGCCCAGAAAATAGCGGATGCAAAAGGGATTTCTGTACAAGATGTTGCTAATATTACCTTTGAAAATGCAAAAAAAATTTTAAAAATATGAAAAAGTGGTTATATTTATACAATTTTAAGCATATACTAATACTGGAAAAGGCTTGCTATAAGGCTTTTACGGACTTGCTAAAATTTGACAAAAAGGCTTGTTGGGGGAATAATAGAGAAGTATTGCCAAAGGAGGTAAGAAAAAATGAAAAACAAAGAAAACGCTTCACTTTCAATTGTTAAAATTATATGTGTTAGCATTATCTTAGTATTAATATCAGGTATTGGTGTTTTGGCAGTTAACAAAAATATGACTGATGTTAAAATTGTATTACAAAATGGATATGAATTAACTACAATAACAGCAAAGGATAAGGTTTCTGATGTATTGGCAGAAAATAATATTATTTTGGATGATACACAAAAGACAGTTCCAGATGTTGAGGAAAAAGTTACAGAAGGAATGGTTATAAAAATTACAGATAAATCTTATAATGAGGTTAAAATTGCAGAAGTTTCTGAACAAGGTGTAAAAACATCTTTAGATGAATTAATGCAAAATTATGCACCAATAACAGAAAAGATAGTTGTAGAACAAGAGGTAATACCTTTTGAAACTATTACTAAAAATACGGCAGGTACAGATAATAATGTTCAAAATAAAATATTGCAAGAAGGTCAAGAGGGCTTAAAGGAAGTAACTTATAAAGTGAAATATCAAAATGATGTAGAAATTGAAAAAACACAATTATCAGAAAATATAATTAAGGAACCAGTTAATAAAATAGTTCAAGTTAATAAAAAGGTTGTTACTTCAAGAGGATCAACAGTTTCAAGGAAAAAAACTGGATCATCAACAAGTACAACATCATATTCTGGAGGAAAATGGACATATTCTGCAAGTGATTTAGATTTATTATGTGCTATAACAGCACAAGAATCTGGTTCAAGCTATGCAGGTTCTCTTGCAGTAATAACTGCAGCTTGCAATAGAGCAGAAAGTGGTAAATGGAGAAAAAATGGTTCAGATCCATTAAGTCAGTATAAAGCTAAAGGACAATTTTGTTATTCTATAGATAGTAATTGGAAAAGAAAATTAAATGGAAATTATCCTTCTTATGTTAAGCAAGCAGTTGTTGATGCTTTGAATGGTAAAAGAAACCATAATTATTTATCTTTTAGATCAGCAGGAACACATGTAGGTGTTTATATTGGTGGAAATGTATATTTTTAATAGTTAATAAAAAAAATCAAGTTTTAGTACTTGATTTTTTTGTTGACTTTTATTAATAATCGTGTTATAAAGATAAAAGAACAATAAAAAGGATAGTGGTAAAAATGAAACTTATATCTTGGAATGTAAATGGAATAAGAGCATGTGTAAACAAAGGTTTTAAAGAATTTTTTAAAGAAACTAATGCTGATATATTTTGTATACAAGAAACAAAATGTCAACCAGATCAGATAGAATTAGAGTTTGATGGATATAAATCATATTATAATAGTGCAGAGAAAAAAGGCTATTCTGGTACTGCAATTTATACTAAAAAAGTACCTTTAAGTGTTTCTTATGGAATAGGTATATTTGAACATGAGAAAGAAGGAAGAGTTATTACACTTGAATTTGATGAGTTTTATATGGTAACAATTTATACTCCAAATTCAAAGAGAGAATTAGAAAGACTAGAATATAGGCAAGTATGGGAAGATGAAATTAGAAAATATTTATTGAAATTAAATGCAAAAAAACCTGTAATAATGTGTGGGGATTTAAATGTAGCACATATGGAAATAGATTTAAAAAATCCAAAATCAAATAGGGGAAATGCAGGCTTTACAGATGAAGAAAGAGAAAAAATGACAGAACTTTTAAATGCAGGATTTATAGATACTTTTAGATATTTGTATCCAGATAAAACAGATAGTTATAGCTGGTGGTCATATATGGGAAGAGCTAGAGAGAAAAATGTAGGTTGGAGAATTGATTATTTTATAGTATCAGATAGTCTAAAAGATAAAATACAGGATGCTGCAATATATTCAGAGGTTTTTGGTAGTGACCATTGTCCGATTGAATTAGAAATTGATTTATAAGTGTTTTTGGGGCAGGACTCAAAAAACACCAGGGAAGGAATTGAATATTTATGATCAATAATATTAAAGAAGAAAAGAGAGAAGTAAAAAAATTAAGTGCAAAAAGGTGG
>CAJKVD010000107.1 GCA_905203195.1 uncultured Clostridium sp.
TTGTAAGTATTCCATATTCATAATTTTTAGTTATTCCATTTTCTTTCCAAACCTCAGTTAATTTATGCCTATCTACAACACCTGTTAATCTTTGCTTAATCCATTTATCATCATATCCGTTTGCTCCTATAATAATCAACAGCACGATTAACAGCAATTTCTGGGTCAAATACTTCATCAATTCTTTCTTTCCCCATTTGTGCAAGCCATAATTTAAATGGCTCAGCATTTGGACTTGGTATTGATTCAATTAACCTTAAAATACCTTTTGTATCTAATGTGTCAGTCAAATAATTTTTTCCATCTTTTGGAGATTTCATTTTCAGTTGTACGCATTTTGCGTACAACTCACTTTTTTCTTCTTCAGTCATTCTTCTTTTAAGTGTATTCCAGTAGTTTCTAGGATTATTACTTTCAGTTAATGCACTAATAATATCAATGACACTGAAAAAATATTCTTCTTTTTCTGAATCCCAAATACTTCTAATTTCTTTACCTTCAAACAAGTTTGTAATTGTATCTAATTTATTATTATCCATATCTTGAAATACCTCCTTGTAGAAATTTTGAACTATTGGTAACATATTATCATAAATTCAAGATTTTTACAATTAATTTTCAAGATTTTCTTGATTTTTTGGGCAATTCGTGATATAGTGTGTGTATCATAGAAATATGATACTGAAAAATTGAATATTGATATTCCTCTTTACTCATTTAGAGGAGCCATTAGAGTTAAAAGTGCCCGTTTTGTATGTTTTGTTGTAAGGGCGATGAATTTAATGAATAATAAGTGCTACAAAATATCATGTTTGATTTACAGGAAAACACATTTAAAAGTGAATATCCTTAAAATCTGCTAAATTTTAAGGAAAACCTAAATTGCCAAAAGTAATAATGCTTTAGGTTTATTAAATAATGCTAAAAATATATCTTTTAGTATTTGAGTTTCACGAGTTACTTGTGTCTGTAAGTAAATCAAACACCTTTAATCATTTATTGATTAAAGTGATAACGAAAAATTATTATGCAGGTATGCTTATATAATTTTTCAGTTTGTAGAAAACGAAAACTTATTAATTATTAAATATCTTATGGTAATAAATATATAAGGTTTCGTTTTGATACAAAAAAGCGAAGCCTTTTTTGTATAGTTACAATAGCAGTTGCTATTGTAACTGATGAGATATAAACAATTTATTGGTTATATCTTTCAAGAATAATAAATGAGGATTTATTATTCTTGTATCAAATATCAAATGTAATTTGGTATTTGATATGCCCTCCACTAGGAGCCCACTGGCATCTTTGCAGACGATAGTCTGAAAGTGTCATAGTGGGTTACACACTTTGAAAAAGTTGTGTAACTGCTTCGCAGATTCTCTATAGTAGATATATGGATGGGCAGAAATTAGTTCTTTAAAAAGGCTAAAAAAATACCCTCTCTTGCATACCTGCAGGAAAGGAAACGCACTTATGGGCAAAACAAATTATTCTGTTGCAAGAGTTGTAACTTATACAAAACAAAGTATTGGGAAAGCAGAAAGACACAATGAAAGAAAAAATCAAACTTATTCCAATATGAATGTTGATTTAGAACAAACTAAAAATAATATTCATTACAAAACTTGCGACAAAAGTTACAACGAAAGATTAAAAGAATTAGTTGATACAGGTAAAGTTTCATTAAGAGGATTAAAGGATAATGCTAAAGTATTTGATGAACTTGTGCTAGACATTAATTCAGATTATTTTGAAAAACACGGAGGATATGATTTTGCAAAGAAGTTTTATGAAGAAGCTTATCATTTTGCAGAAAAAGAATATGGTGCAGATAATATTATATCTGCTGTTATGCATGCAGATGAACAAAATATTGCATTAACTGAAGAATATGGTAAGCCTATATATCACTATCATTTACACATTATTGCAATTCCAGTTGTAAAAAAGGAAATAAAATATTCTAAAAGAACTAAAGATAAATCTCTTGTTGGAAAAGTTAAAGAAACAATTATGCAAGTTAGCCATAGTAAGAACTGGAAAAGTCAAAAGGCACTTGATATTGAAGGCAACGAAATTCTTGAAAATAAAGGAAAACCTATTTTAATTAAATCATATAGCCTACTTCAAGATAGATTTTATAAATATATGTCTGATAATGGTTATAAAGATTTTATAAGAGGTGAAAAAGGCTCAACTGCTGAACATTTATCCGATATAGAATTTAAGGCTAAAAAGGAAAGAGAAAAATTAGAGGCGATTACTTATAAGATAAAAGAACAGCAAACAAAATTTGCTGAAACCACTTCTGCTATTGAAGATTCTGAAAAACGAAAAAGTGAAGCACAACAGGAATTAAACGAAATAAAGAAAGATATTGATAATTACAAAGGTTATAAAGGCGACATTGATAATATTGATGTAGGAAAATCCAAACTATTTGGTAAAAGGGTCGAACTAGATACTGATGATTATCAAAATCTTGTTAAATATGCTAAAAAAGGTGTTATTGCAGATATTGAGATTACAAAACTAAAAGAAGAAAATAGCAAGTTAAAGCACGATTTTAATGAACTGAAAGAAAAAACTAGAGAAAGAGTTGAACGTGGTTTAATTGAAGAATATCAAAAAGAGTTGAGATATCAAGAAAAAGTGGGCTCTCCTGAATATAAGAAAAAAAGGAGGGCTGATAGAAATGCAAGATAATATTGTTTATAGATTAGAACTTACAGATAAAGAATTTGAATTTATAGAAAATTTAAGAAAAGAACTATATGATAAACTTTCAAAAATGAGTGAAAGTGAACTTAAAGAATATTTTGAAAACTTATGTATAAAACAAAATTTGAACTTTGAAAAAGAAATAAAAGGTACTGTTTATAAGGTAAATACCTATTTTAGCAAAGATTCGGAATATACAGTATTACAAGATCTTTTTAGAATTTTTAGAAAATAATCAGAATTTATTTGATTTTAGTTTGAAGTATGGTATATTATAAACACTACTTTAAAAAGTAACTATTATTTTATATCGTATTTCAAGCTGGGAAAGGAGAAAATAATGAAACAGCTAGAAAGCGATAAAATTACAGCTTTATACTGTCGTTTATCAAGAGATGATGAACTTTCAGGAGAAAGCAATAGTATAACCAATCAAAAATCAATTTTAAGTAAATATGCAAAAGATAACAATTTTCAAAACATTAAGTTCTTTGTAGATGATGGATATTCTGGAACAACTTTTACAAGACCTGCTTTTATGGAAATAATGGAACTCGCTGAACAAGGCAAAATCGGAACTATTATTGTAAAAGACCACTCAAGACTTGGAAGAAATAGACTTGTTGTAGGACAGCTTCTTGAAGAAGATTTTGTAAGACTAAATATTAGATATATTGCTATAATGGATAATATTGACAGTAGTAAAGGTTTAAATGACTTCTTGCCTATTCAAGACTGGTTTAATGAAATGCATGCGAAAAATACAAGTCAAAAAGTTAGAGCAGTTCTTAAAAACAAAGGTGAATCAGGTATTTCACTTGCTAACAATGTACCTTATGGCTATAAAAAAGATGAAAATGATAAAACAAAATGGCTAGTAGATGAAACATCATCTGAAATTGTAAAAGAAATATTTAATCTATTTATTCAAGGACATGGAACTTTTGAAATTGCTAGAATTTTAAGAGAAAGAAAAATATTAACTCCATCTGAATATAACGCAAGTATTAGTACTAACTCAACTAATCAAGATTATCAATATAAATGGTGTGGAACCACTGTAGCAGGAATTTTAGATAGACAAGAATATATTGGAGATACAGTAAATTTTAGATCTACTACTCGTTCTTATAAGGATAAAACTAGAGTAAATCTTCCAAAAGAAGATAGAACAATATTTAAAAATACCCACGAACCAATTATTGATGAATATACTTGGAATATTGCTAAACAATTAAGAAATAACAGAAAAAAGCGTGCAAAATCAGGTAAGAAAAGCATTTTCTCTGGACTACTATTCTGCAATGATTGTGGTAAAAAAATGTATTTTCAATCACCTGTCGTAGATTTAAGAAACAAAGACCATTATAGATGTTCGAGTTATAAACACGATACTTCTGCTTGTAGTTCTCATTATATTTCAGATGATGTATTGCAAAGCATTGTTTTAGAAAATATACAAAGAGTTGTTTCTTATATGAAAGATTAC
>CAJKVD010000108.1 GCA_905203195.1 uncultured Clostridium sp.
CTAATATTGACCCTGTCGGCTCTTGGGTTGGACAAAAAGGTGTAAGAATTCAAAATGTAATAAATGAATTACACGGAGAAAAAATAGATGTTATAGAATGGAATTCAGACCCAAGTATATTTATAGCTTCTGCATTATTACCAGCAAAGATAATGGCTGTTGATATAAAAGAAGAGGATAAATTTGCACAGGTAATTGTTTTAGATGATCAGTTATCATTGGCAATAGGAAAAGCAGGTCAAAATGCACGTTTGGCAGCAAAATTAACAGGTTGGAAGATTGATATAAAATCAGAAAGTCAATTTAGAGAGATGCTTGCAAAAGAACAAGAAAATACTGAAAGTACTGAGCAAGAAAATGTAGAAGAAGAATAAGGATAAAATAGCAAAAAATAACATACAATAAAAGGGGGACAAATGCATGAAAAATGTAAAACGTAATCCACAGAGAACATGTATGGGATGTAATGAAAAGAAAGACAAAAAGGATTTAATTCGAATTGTAAAAAATAAAAGTAATGAAATAAATGTAGATAAGACTGGAAAAATGGAAGGCAGAGGTGCATATATTTGTGATGATATAAAATGCTTGGAGAAGGTCATAAAAAATAGAAGATTGGAGAGAGCATTAGATATAAAAATATCACAAGAAATTTATGAAAGTTTAAGAGGTGTAATACTTGATAAATAATAAAATTTGGGGGCTAGTAGGTTTTGCTGCTAGAGCTAGAAAAGTATGTTTTGGAGCAGATAGTGTAGAACAAGAAATAAAGAAGGAAAAAGTAAAATTAGTTTTAATTGCAGAAGATAGTTCGGAAAGAACTAAAACGAAATTTCAAAAAATATGTAATGATAATAATGTGAGATTTTTAATATTGGGTGATATAAATACAATGAGTAAAGCAATTGGAAAAAATAATAAGGCAATTGTTGGAATAGAAGAAGAAAATTTAGCAAAACAGATACAAAAAATATATTGTGGGGGTGACGATATTGGGTAAGATAAAAATATATGAAATAGCAAAAAAGTTGGGCTTAGCCAGTAAAGAAGTTGTAGAAATGGCTGGAAAATTAAATATAGAAGTAAAAAATCATATGAGTTCAGTTTCAGAAGAAGATGCTGGAAAAATAGAAAAAACATTAAAAAATAAAGTGGATAATAAATTAGAAAATGCTAAAAGGGATAGTAAAACTGATACTAAAGGAAGTAAAAAAGAAGAAAAAGCACCAGTTATTATTAGAAGAGAAGTTCTTATAGAAGAAAAAAATAAAGAGGAGACAAAAAAACAAAATAAGGCTAATAATGTTGGATTTGTAGAAAGAAAAAAAGATAAGGATTTTAATATTGTTTATCGCAATAAACCAACTAAACCATTAACGGTTAGTGAATTATTTGGATTAAATAAAGATAGTAAAAAAGAAGAAGAACCTAAAAAAGTTGAAGTACAGAAAAAAGAGGTTGATAATAAAACTAAAAATAATGAAAAAGATGTTATAAAAGAAGAAACAAATGTAGAGAAAAAAGTTGAAGAAGTGCAAAAAGAAGAAAAAAAGATTGAGGAAAAAGAAAAAAATATAAAAGAACAAGGAGAATTAAATCAACCTATGCAAAAAATGCAAGCAAAACAAGTAATTAAAGAAAATAAACAAGAAAGAAATCAAGGAAATTATCAAAATAAAAATAATTATAACAGAAACAATTTTAAAAATGGTCAAGAGAGAAATTATCAAGAAAGAAATGGACAAAACAAAAATGGTCAAAACAGAAATTGGCAAGATAAAAACAATAGAGATAATGGATTCCGTGATAGACGTAATAATGGAAATAATATGAATAATAACAGATTCCACAATAATAATGGAAATAATGGGGATAATAGATTTAATAATAGAAATAACAACAATAATAGACCATATCAAAAAAGACCATTAGATGAAAAAGGAATAGAGAAAAATATTAAAAATATTATGTCAGCAGATCTTGGCGAAAAAGAAAATGTTAGAGAGTATAACAAGAATATTGATAAACAAAAAAATAATAATAAATTTGATGAAAATAAAACTAATAAAAAGTCAAAATCAAGAAGAAATAATCAACAAAATGGATTTGATGAAGGTAAATTAAAGAGTTTGAAGCAGACAAGTAAATTATCAAATATGTTTAATGATCAAGAAGGTGGAATGCTTGATTATTACGATTTAACAACTGAGCGTGGTAGAAAAGGTAAGAAGAAACAAAATAAAGGAAATGAAGAGCGTAATAAGCAAAAAATATTTAAATTAACAGAAATTGAGATTCCAGAGAATATAACAGTTAAAGATTTAGCTGCTGAAATGAAAAAGACAACAGCAGAGGTTATTAAAAAATTATTGAGTTTTGGAATAATGGCAACAATTAATAATGAAATAGATTTTGATACGGCGTTTCTTGTTGCAGGTGAATTTGGAATAACTGCTAAAAAGAAACAAACTGTGACAGAGGAAGATATTTTATTTGATGATTCAGAAGATAAAGAAGAGGATTTAAAAGAAAGACCACCAGTTGTTGTGGTTATGGGACACGTAGATCATGGAAAAACATCTTTACTTGATACAATACGTAAAACAAATGTAATTGAAGGTGAAGCAGGAGGAATTACACAAGCAATAGGTGCATATATGGTAGAAGTTAATGGTAGAAAAATAACATTTTTAGATACACCAGGGCATGAAGCTTTTACAGCAATGAGAGCTAGAGGTGCTCAAATTACTGATATAGCAATATTAGTAGTTGCGGCAAATGATGGTATAATGCCACAAACAGTAGAGGCTATAAATCATGCAAAATCAGCAGGAATACCAATAATTGTAGCAATAAATAAAATTGATTTACCTGATGCAAATGTTGATAGAGTAAAACAAGAATTAATGAATTATGAGTTAGTTCCAGAAGAATGGGGTGGAGACACTATATGTGTACCAATCTCAGCAAAAAATAATATAAATATAGATCAATTACTAGAAATGGTATTATTAGAAGCAGATGTTCTTGAATTAAAAGCAAATCCAAATAAACAGGCTAAGGGTGTTGTAATAGAAGCGAGACTTGATAAATCAAAAGGTGCAATTGCTACTATGTTAGTACAAAGAGGAAAATTAGATGTTGGAGATGCTATTTTTGTTTGATCATCTATAGGTAGAATAAGAGTGATGACTAATGATAAAGGCAAAAAAGTAAAATCAGCAGAACCATCTACACCAGTTGAAATAATGGGACTAACTGAGGTGCCAGAAGCAGGAGATACATTCTATGAAGTAAAAGATGAAAAAATGGCAAAACACTTAATAGAAAGAAGAAAACGCCAAGCAAGAGAAAAGGCAATTAATCAAGGAACAAAGGTAACATTAGACAACTTATTTAGTCAAATGGAAGAAGGAAAACTAAAAGTATTAAATTTAATAGTAAAAGCAGATGTTCAAGGTTCTGTAGAAGCTGTTAAACAATCTATGGAAAAATTAGCAAATGAAGAAGTAAAAGTAAAAGTAATTCATAGTGCAGCAGGAGCAGTAAATCAATCTGACGTTACATTAGCAAAAGTTTCAAATGCCATAATAATAGCATTTAATGTAAGACCAGATCATACAGCAAAAGAAATGGCAGAAAAAGAAGAAGTTGAAATAAAACAATATTCGGTAATATATCAAGCTATAGAAGATGTAGAGATGGCAATGAAAGGTATGCTTGAACCAAAATATGAAGAGAAGGTTATTGGTAATGTTGAAGTTAGACAAACTTTTAGAATTTCTAATGTAGGAACAATAGCAGGTGGATATGTACTATCAGGAAAAGTAGAAAGAAATGCAGGGGTTAGAGTAATACGTGATAATGTTGTAATACATCAAGGTAAATTAGCAACATTAAAGAGATTTAAAGATGATGTAAAAGAAGTAACAAAGGGATTTGAATGTGGTATGCAAATTGAAAACTACAATGATATTAAAGAAGGGGATATTATTGAAGTTTATGTTATGGAAGAAATAAAAAGATAGAAGTTTAAGTCTAAATGATAAATATATTATAATAGCTTAATGAAAGGAGTGACTAAAATGCCAAATAAAAATAATAATAACAGGATGGGACGTATTGGTGAAGAATATAAAAAAGAATTAAGCCAAATTATAGATAGAGA
>CAJKVD010000109.1 GCA_905203195.1 uncultured Clostridium sp.
TAAAATGGAAGATGGCGAAAATACATTATATCTAACAAAAAATAATACAGAATATAAGTTACAAAAAGATGATTCTGGAAGTTATTATATAGAAAGAAACAATAATAAAGAATATGTACAATTAAATAATGTACCTGTAGTAGCAAAAGTATCTATGAAGAAAAATACTGTTCTTACAAGAGATACAATTTCAAAAGGAAATAATACAACTTCAGATGATGTTAGAAAACAAGAATATAATGTAATTGTATTACCAACTCAAATCCAAACAGGTGATTATGTAGATATAAGATTAAGCATGCCAAATGGTCAAGATTATATAGTTGTTTCTAAAAAGAGTGTTGAACTTCCAGTAATTGACGGAGTAGATTCAGAATCAACAATTTGGCTTAATTTATCAGAAGATGAAATTTTATCAATGAATAGTGCGATAGTTGATGCTGCTAAAATACAAGGAACAAAATTGTATGCAACAACATATACAGAGCCAGGAATTCAAAATGCAGCAACACCTACATATACAACAAGTAAAGAAGTGTTAAAACAAATTGCTGATGATCCAAATATTGTAGAAAAAGCTAAAAATGAATTAGCAAATCGTTATAATCAATCTATGAGAGAAACAATAGATAGTGCTATTCAAAGTGATGCTGATAAAAATGAAGGTAGCTTAGCAACAAAAATACAAGAAAGCATTACAAAAACACAAGAAGAAAGAAAGAAATATTTAGACGCATTAGAAAGTCAAGCATCAAATACAACATCTACAAGTACATCAGGTTCAACAACATCATCAACAAGCAGTAATACAACAAACTAATTATGAAAGGAATTAAAATGGATATTATAGGATTTATAGGTGTATATGATAAAACTGATTTGCTATTAAATATAGCTAAGATATTAGCTACGATGAAAAAAAGAGTTCTAATTATGGATACTACAATAGAACAAAAAACTAAATATGTTGTACCATCTATAAATCCTACTACTTCATATGTTACAAATTTGATGTAGCAGTAGGATTTAGGAACTTTGAACAAGTTGAGCAATATTTTGGTGTGCAGGGCGAATTGCAATATGATATTGTGATGATAAATGCGGATTCAGCTGAAACAATAAAAGAGTTTGATTTAATAAAGGCAAAGAAAAATTTTTTTGTAACAGGTTTTGACTTGTACTCCCTAAAAAAAGGACTTGAAATATGTGATTTTTTATCTGAACCAATAAATATGACTAAAATAATGTATTCAACAGATATGTCAGGCAGTGGAAATGAATATTTGAATTTTCTTTCACTAGGACGTAAAATTGTTTGGAATGAATTTGAAATTGTAATACCAATTGAAATAGATAATATAACAGCTTTTATAGATAATCAAAAAGCACAAAAAATAAAGTTTTCTAATCTTTCTGTACAATATAAAGAAGCACTTATATATATTACACAAGAATTATTAGAGCAGCCTACAGATTCAACAATTAGAAAAATAGTAAAAACTATTGAAAGAGGAGTGTAAATATATGTCAATAATTACTTTTTGGAGTAATCAAAAAAAACAAAATGGAAAAACTATGTCTATGCTTGCAATTGCAACATATATGGCAATAGAACATAATATGAAGATACTAGTTGTATCAACAGATCATAATCAAGAAATAGTTCAAAGATGTTTTTGGAAAGAAGAAAAACAGAAAAAATTTAATTTTGGTATTTTTGGACCAAATACTAAAGTTTTGGATTCTGAAACAGGAATGAAGGGCTTAGAAAAAATGATTAGGAGCAACAAAATTACACCACAACTTATTACAGATTATACAAAGGTTGTTTTTAAAGATAGATTAGAGATATTATTAGGAAATGATAGTATTAGTCAACAAAATAAGTTAGATAATGCTTATCCAGAAGTTATAAAAGCAGCTAATCAGTATTATGATAGAATTTTAGTAGATTTGGATTTCTGTGTTCCAGATAATGCAAGACAACAAATTTTTGAGATGTCTGATGTAATTGTTTTAAATTTAGGACAAGGATTATCTGATATAGAAAAATTTAAAGAGATAAAAGAAAGTATGAAAGATCCTATTTTACATTCACCTAAAACAATTTTATTGGTTGGGAGATATGATAGAAATTCAAAATATAATTATAAAAATATAACAAGGTATTTAAAAGAAAAAAATCAAGTATTAACAATACCATATAATACTTTATATTTTGAGGCAATAGAGGAAGGAACAGTTGCAGATTTATTTTTAAAATTTAAAAGATATACAAATACAAACAAAGATGATGAAAATGCATTTTTTATGCAAGAAGTAAAAAGGGCAACAGACAATATTGTCTATAGGCTTGTTTAGATGTAAAAATGTATAAAAGAAGGGAGAAAATGTCATGACAATTACTAATGTTTTACTATCTGTGGTAGTTATTGTTATAGCCGGTTTAGCATTTTTTTATTACACAAAAAAGAAAAAAGAACAAAAAGTAGAAGCTACTGTTGTTGTGGATGACAAAACTTATACACTAGATGTAATGAAAGAATTTGTAAAAAAGAGACTAGATGAAATAACTAAGGTCAATCTTTACGATATAGGGCTTTCAGAAGAAGAGTTGAAAAGAAGAAAAAATAAAAAATATGAATTAAAGAAAGCTCTAAAAGGTTGTACATATGGAGATGTAAATGATAAAAAGTATGTTAAAGAATTGATATTTGATTTACTTGCAAAGGAATATGGAGTTGATGAAACAAATATTTCAAAAGCAATTCCTTTTGATGTACCATCATTATTAACACCACAAGACAAATTTGATATATTAATTTATGTATATAAAAAAGATTTTGGATATGAAGCATTAACAGAATTAATTAAGAAATATGATTTAGCACAATTAAAATATTTAGAAGGAGATTCAAAACCTTCATATGTTATTACTTCACAAGAAATAGAAGATATATATGAAAAAGAAAATTTTGAACTAACATTTGAAGATAAATTATCAGTTGTAGTTCAAAGAATATATCAACATTACAAAGGATATAGTTCTATAGATGAAATACGTGATATGAATATAGATGGTATATCTGGTGGTGTATCAGGTTTACCAGAAAGCTTTTTAAGTCAAGTTGCACAAACTTCAAGTGGAGATTATTTGGCACAAGTTTCTGAACATAAAGTTCCAAGAGCTTGTGATAGTATATGGATATTCTTCCAAGGTAAATCTATAAGATTAGCATTTTTAAGTTTTGGAACAGAAGCAGAATTAAAGAGAGTATGTCAAAATATTTATAAATATAATAATCCAGGTCAGTTATCTGATACAAATGGTTATAAAATTAATGAAATGAAAGATGGTTCTCGTGTTGTTGTTGTAAGACCAAGCTTCTCAGAAACATGGGCATTTTTTGTAAGAAAATTTGATGTTAAACGTTCAACATTAGAGCAATGGTTTAAAGGAGAACCAGGCTGTGATGATTCTATAGCATTATTAAAATATTTAGTAAAAGGTGCTAGAATTATATCAATAACAGGTGAGCAAGGTTGTGGTAAAACAACAATGCTTATGGGTATGATAGAAAATATTTATGAAACAATGAATATTCGTGTACAGGAAACTGCATTCGAATTGCACTTAAGAAAAATATATCCTACAAGAAATATTTTAACTTTCCGTGAGACAGATACAATTTCTGGACAAGAAGGTTTGGATGTGCAGAAAAAAACAGATGGTTCTGTTAATATCATTGGTGAGGTTGCAACAGATCCCGTAGCATCTTGGATGATTCAAGCAGCACAGGTTGCTTCTAAATTTACATTGTTTACACACCATGCTAAGACTTTTCCAAACTTAGTAACGGCATTACGTAACTCAATGCTTAGAACAGGTGTATTTAAAAATGAAAAAACAGCAGAAGAGCAAGTTGTACAAGTTTTAAATTTTGATATACATTTAAAAAAGGACTTTAAAGGAAAAAGATATGTAGAAAGAATTACAGAGTGTATTCCAATTGAAAGTAAAAATGAATATACTTATGATCATAGAAATGAAAAAACATTAGAAGGAAAATTTGATAAATTTTTTGATAATGCAACACAATATTTTACAAAAACAACAGATAAAGAATTGTATCAATATAGAAATATATTAGAGTATG
>CAJKVD010000110.1 GCA_905203195.1 uncultured Clostridium sp.
TCATATAAAGATTTTAAATCCGCCTTACTTTCTAAGCTATTTTCATTGCCTTCAGTCTCTACACTATTTTGTGCTAAATTAAATCTTTCTATATATCTTTTAAAATTTAATTGTTTAAATAAATTATATACTTCTTTTTTATTCCATTCTTCTACTTTGAAATTTTCTAAGGTATCTTCTATTGGTACTTGTAAATTTATTTCTCCTAAAAATCTTGATAATTCTGCTAAGTCCTTATTGTTTTCTAAGTTTTCTTTTTGTTTTCCTTTTATATCTGTTGCTTGGCCTGATTCTAATTGTTTATATAAATTTTCTATAGTTTGATATCTTTGTATTAAACTTAATGCTGTTTTTTCTCCTATTCCTGGTACTCCTGGTATATTATCTGAAGAATCCCCTTGTAACCCTTTTACTTCTATTAATTGCTTTGGCTCTATTCCATATGTTTCTATGACCTTTTCTCTATTGAATTCTTCTGTTTCTGTTTTTCCTCCCTTTGTTCTTGGAATCCTTATCGTTACTTTATCTGTTGCTAATTGGAATGTGTCTCTATCTCCTGATAGTATTGTTACTTCTAAGCCTTGTTTTTCTCCATAACGTGATAATGTTCCTAAAATGTCATCTCCTTCATAACCTTCTTTTTCTACTATATCTATATTCATTGCTCTTAAAACATCTTTTATCATTGGCATTTGTTCTGCTAGTTCCTCTGGCATTCCTTTTCTATTTGCTTTATATCCTTCATATCTTTTATGTCTTTCTGTTGGTGCCTTTAAATCAAATGTTACTACCATATAATCTGGATTTACATCTTCTAATAGTTTGAATAATATTGCTAAAAATCCGTATACTGCATTTGTGTATTTTCCATCTTTTGTTGTTAGCATTTTACTTCCCATTATTCCGTAAAATGCTCTATTCATTATGCTGTTTCCATCTATTAATACTAATTTTTTCAATTTTTTCACATTCCTTTCTGAAACCAAAGCTTAGTTATAAAAAATTAAATTCTGATACATGTGTAGCCAAAACCATAATTATTTTTTATCTTTTTCTTTTTTGGCAAGCTCTTCTACACTATAGCAACTATATCCTTCATATCCATAACTTGTATCTAGGCCTTTCATATACACTTCTCTATCATTTATTTTTTCTGTTAAAGCTTGTTTTATTAATAATTTTATTTCCGTATCTTTTACTGGACTTCTTTGCATTGCTAACAAATAATCTTCTTTATCTATCATACTCCAATCTACTACCTTATTTAATTCTTTCTTTAAAATCATGTCTAGCCATATTCTAGTACTTCTACCATTTCCTTCTCTGAAAGGATGTGCTATATTCATTTCTACATATTTTTCTATTATCTCTTCAAAATTATTTTGAGGCATTTGGTCTATTTTATTTAATACATCTTGTAAATACATTGCTGAAGCAAATCTAAAATTATTTTTTGAAATATTCTCTTTTCTAATTTTTCCTGCAAAATCATATATATCTTCAAATAATGCTTTATGAATTTGTGACAATCCTGTATATGTTCCTACTTCAAATTCATCTAATTTACCTTTTTCAAACAATTCTAAAGCCTTTATTTTAGTTATTCTTTCTTCTTCTTTTGCTAATTCTATTTCATTAGTTATTCCTAATTTATTCTCTAGCATTACTTTTCCTCCTATTACTTGCATTCCTAACTACAAATATAACATTAAATTGCATATTGTATATTATAACCATGCTCCATATTTTTTTATATACCATTTTTTTACTATTTGTACAATTACAACATATGCTATTAAAAGCCATACAATAATTAAATAATATACTGGTGGCAATATTTCAAAATGAAATGATTTAATATTATGTAACAATATTGGTGTTATAATTGTCCCTACAATTGTAACAGATGTTAAAACTGTTAATATAGGATTTGCTCTTGATTGTACAAATGGTATTTTTTCTGTACGTACAAAATGTATTATTAATGTTTCACTTATCAAACATTCTACAAACCACGCTGTTTGGAAATATGATTCTGTTGCTTGTGAATTATATCCTAACAAAAACCAAAATGCTAAAAACGCAAAAACATCAATTATTGAACTTACTGGTCCCATTACATTCATAAATCTACCTAAGCCTTTGGTATCCCATTTTCTTGGTTTTAATAAAAACTCTTTATCCACATCATCATAAGGAATAGCTATTTGTGAAAAATCATATAAAAAATCTTGTATTAACATTTGTATTGGCAATAATGGTAAAAAAGGTAAAAATATACTTGCTAAAAATATACTAAAAACATCTCCAAAATCTGAGCTTAAAGCCATTTTCATATATTTTATTATATTACCATAAACTTTTCTTCCTTCTATTACACCATTATATATTACACCTAAACTTTTTTCTAATAAAATTATATCACTTGCTTCTTTTGCTATATCTGTTGCAGTATCTACACATATTCCAACATCAGCATTATGTAGTGAAGGTGCATCATTTACGCCATCTCCCATATATCCTACAACATGTCCGTTACTTTTTAATGTCTTAATTATTCTTTCTTTTTGCATAGGATTCATTCTTGCAAACACATTTACCACTTCGACTTTTTTAGAAAGCTCTTCATCAGAAAGTTTATCTACTTCTGTTCCTACTAAAATTTCTTTATTTTCTATTCCCACCAAGTTACAAATATTTTGTGTTGCATATGGATTATCACCTGTTATTATCTTTGTTGCTACACCATATTCTTTTAATTTCTTTATTGTCTCTTTTACTTCTTTTTTAGGTGGATCTAAGAATGCAACAAACCCTACAAATACCATATTAGATTCATCAGATATATCAAATATATTTTTTCCTCTATATTCTCTTTTTGATGATAATGCTATTACTTGCATTCCTTGTTGCGCCATTTTCTTTGCATTTTCTTGTATTTGATTTTTCATTTCTTCTGTTATTTCTTGTATTTTATTATCCACTTTAACCTTTGTACAAATTTTTATTATTTCCTCTAATGCCCCTTTTGTAATCATTCTATGTGATCCATTTTCTTGTTCTACTACCACACTCATTCTTTTTCTTGTATAATCAAATGGTATTTCATCAACTTTTACATAACTTTCTATTTTATTTTTTATATCATGCTCATCACCATATGATACTATTGCTCTATCTACTAAGTTTTTCATTCCTGTACCATAATAACTATTTAGATACGCATATTCTAGTATTGACAAATCTTCTTTTCCTGTTACATCAATATATTTTTGTAATACTATTTTATCCATTGTTAGTGTTCCTGTTTTGTCTGTACATAATACATCTATTGCACCTAAATTTTGTATTGCTTCTGTATTCTTTACCAAAGTTTTCTTTTTAGCTAATGTTTTTGTTCCTTTTGTTAGATTTACATTTACAATCATTGGCAACATAGTTGGAGTTATTCCTACTGCTACTGACAATGCAAATAACATTGCTTCCATAAAATCTTTACGTATAAATGCATATATTATAAAAACTGCAATTGATACAACTACCATATATCTTATTAACAATTTAGTAATTCCATCCATTCCTTTTTGAAAGTTTGTTATTTCTTTTTTATTATCTACTTGTTTTCCCATTTCACCTAAATATGTTTCAAATCCTGTATTTATTACAAGTGCAGTTGCACTTCCACTTATAACACTTGTTCCCATTAAACATAAATTTGATATTGAAAATATTTGATCATTTTCTTCATATTTATCTGTTTTTTCTACTGGTATACTCTCACCTGTAAACACTGCCTGGTTTATAAACAAATCTTTGCTTTCTAATATCATAACATCTGCTGGTATCATAGATCCTGCATTTAAATGTACTATATCTCCTTTAACAACATTTTCTACTCTTACTGTTTCTTCTTCTTCTCTTAATACTGTTGCTGTTGTAAATAATTCTGATTTTAATTTTTGATTAAATCTATATGTAGAATAATTTTGTGCAAATTTTATTATTGCACTTATTAATCCTATTCCTAGTATTATTATTGTCCCTATTTTATCATCACTTGCAAAATAATTTATTATTGATAATATTACTAATA
>CAJKVD010000111.1 GCA_905203195.1 uncultured Clostridium sp.
AAAATCCCCTCCTAAACCTTTACCATCTTATCATATTTCTTTTTATGCTCAATTCATTTTCATATTATAAAAATAATTCATTAAAGCTTGACTATCATAACAAAAAAATTGTAATAAATGGTCAATTCCCAAATTATTACAATTTTTTAGATAAATATCTTTAATTAATAAAAATCTTTCTTTGTTTTCTTGATTTTTAAAAAGAATTTTCCTAATCCAATAAAAATAATCAATAAAACTACAATCATATAAAATGTCCCAATTCCTAATGTTTTAGAACCTAATAAAGATAAATCAAAACCAAACCATCCTGTAGAAGCACCATAGTTTAAAAAATTATAGGGTGCTAACATATCGCCATACCAACGTACACGAAATACTTGTCCTAGAATAATAACATAACCAACATAAACAAGCGGTGGAATAACCGAATAAAAGACATGTCTTTTTTCAGGAAGATATTTTTCACTAAAGAAAATAAAATCAATGATTGCTAGAACTGGGGTTATAAAATGCACACATAAACTTCCTGCTCCATCACTTAAATAAGCACCGATAAAACCATGACTATTGGTTGGTGCTAATAAAAGCAGATAGACAAAGAATGTAAGGGTAATGGATATTGTTCCCATAAATTTAATCAAATACATTCCTTGTGAAATATATTTTGTTTTCTTTAAATCATAAATCAAAAAGATTAAAAGACAAAGATCAATAAAGATATTTGATAAATTCGTAAAGTACGTAAAAAACATCCAATGGTCTAAAGATTGCAACATTCCATAAACAGAAGAAAGTATTGCAATGAATTTTATAATTAGAGAAATCTTTCTTTTCATTTTTATCACCGTCAACACTATAACATATTATATTTTGAAGTTCAAAAGTTTTTAATACTTTCTTTTTTGATAAATACGTATTCCTAAAATAATCAATCCTAAAGAAACAAACGAAACAACTAAAGTAAGTAACATATTTTGTGTAAATCCAGCTACTAAATAACCTATAAAACATGCACTTGAAACAATTAAAGCATATGGAATCTGTGTTGTAACATGATACAAATGATTACATTGTGCTCCTGTTGAAGCCATAATTGTCGTATCAGAGATAGGTGAAATATGATCTCCACAAACTGCCCCCGCTAAAATAGATGCAATAGAAATAACTAACATTGTTGAACTTTCTGGAAATAAAGAGGTTGCCATAGGAATTAAAATACCAAACGTTCCCCAAGATGTTCCTGTTGAAAAAGATAACCCTGCTCCAACAACAAATAAACAGGCCGGTAGAATTGCGGTTGAAATTGAAGCTGATTGTAATGTATTATAAACAAATGTTCCAGCCTGTAATTGATTTGATACAAGATCTCCTAAAGACCAGGCAAGTACAAGAATTAAGATAGAAGGTACCATGGCTTTAAACCCTTCTGGAATACATTCAACAAATTCATTATAAGAAACAACTTTACGAGGAATATAAAGAACAAAAACAAAAATAATAGTAAAGAATGTTCCATAAACAAGTCCTCTTGATGCTTCACATTGACTAAAAGCCGTAATTAAATCTTTTCCATCAAAAAAGCCACCTGTATAGATCATCCCAACAATACAACTAAAAATTAAAACAATAACAGGTAAAATAAGATCTATTACTTTACCATTTTTATTATAAGAAATTTCTTCACCAGTTTGATAAGAATCATCCCCAAAATGAATATCACCTTCTTTAGCGGCAAGCTCATGTTTTCTCATTTTACCTACAAGAAATTCACTTTTTATAACATAACATACCATTACAACTGTAAGAAGGGCATATAGATTAAAGGGAATCGTATTTAAAAAGAGTTGAAATCCATCTCCCGAAGTATAGCCACTGACAGCAGCAGCCCATGATGAAATTGGTGCAATAATACAAATAGGTGCTGCTGTACTATCAATAATATAAGCAAGCATTGCACGAGAAACTTTAAATTCATCGGTAATTTCACGCATAACACTTCCTACTGTTAAACAGTTAAAATAATCATCAACAAAGATTACCACACCTAAAACAAAAGTAGAAAAAAGTGATTGCTTTGAGGATTTCATTTTCTTCTTTGCCCATTTTCCATAAGCTTGACTTCCCCCACTTTTAGTCATTAAAGTCACTATCATTCCTAGCATCACTAGAAACATTAAGATACCAATATTAGAAGGTTTACTCAAGCAATTAACAACCGTATCAAATAACAAATTCATACTTTCTACAATATGAAAATTCGTTAATAAAAGTGTCCCTGTCACAATACCCAATAATAAAGATAGATATACTTCTTTGGTTTTTAACGCAAAAACAATCGCAATAATTGGCGGTAATAACGCCCATACTGTACTTACAAAATTCATCTTTTCCTCCATAAAAAAAGCACTTTGAGGCAATCAAAGTACTTACATACAAGATAGCTCTCCACTAAAAAGTGACAAGAAATTACATATTCTATAATTTCCCAGATAAATAAAAGTTGGTGCTTTTATTTTCTTCGGCACGTTTCCCTTTCCTCTTTAACTGTCACCAAACATTATTAAAGAGTACTCTTGATTCATGCACCTCTACCATTTATTCATTTTTCTTTCAAAGAATATCAAAGTCTTCTTATAAAGTCAATTAAATTGTTTCTATTTGTTAAGACCCAGCGATTTTGTCACCATAAAATTCAGCGAAAATGTCACCATGATTTTTCTTTTCTAACCTTCTTCATTATCATGTTATATGAAGGAGGTTTTTATATTGGACAGAAAAGAAGTTATTGATCTATTGTCCAAAAAATTGAATGGTGATTTGAAAATTTCTTATGATCATTTAGCTGTTCTTACAAATTATTCTAAAAGACAGCTTATTCGTCTATCTAAATCTTTAAATGAAAAAGGTATAGATTCTACCTTGAAACACGGTAATAAAGGTTTGGCAGCCCACAATCGTGCTTCAAATGATGAAATTGATTTTATTGTCAATTTCAAAAAGCTATACCCCAATATCACTATAGCACAATTTAGAGATATTTATCTTGAAGATATTATTTTTAACCCTTCTAGAAAAGAAGATGTATCCAAATATAATCTTAAACCTAGAAGCACTTCATTCTTTCAAAGGCTCTATAAAGAATATAAATGGACTTCTCCCGTTAAACATAGAAGTCATAAAAGAGACTCTCCTTTACATTTACTGAGAGAAAAAAGTCCTAGAGCTGGTATGCTTGTTCAAATCGATGGAACTCCTTTTGACTGGTTTGGCAGCAGTCAACGCTTTACTCTTCATATGGCCGTTGACGATGCAACCAATGATATCCTTGCAGGCTGGTTTACCAAAAACGAATGCATGTATGGATATTGTAAGATGATGGAACTTCTTATCAAGAAAAAAGGAATTCCCTTAGCTATTTATTCAGACAAACATACTATCTTTAAAAGTCCTGAAGGTAATATAACATCATTTGGTGTTATGATGGATAAACTTGGCATTGAAATGATTTTCGCAAATACATCTCAAGCCAAAGGATTGATAGAACGGTACAATGGTACAGCTCAAAGAAGATTGCCCAATGACATTATAAGGTTCAAAATAAAAGACTACGATCAATTAAATATATGGTTCAATGACTTTTACATAAAATATCTGAATGAAAAATTTGCACATCTTCCAATTGATCCTGTTTATGAATTTGTAGAGCTAACAGAAAATTACGATTTGAATCTAGTGTTCACTGTTTCAAATACCAGAAAAATAGTAGAAGGCAATATGTTTTCCTATAACGGATATTATTATGTCCCATATGATAAAAATGGAGAAGTAGTAAAAATAAGAACTTCAACAGAAGTTACAATTTTATATTTTGTGCTAGAAAATAAAGTAAGAATGAAATATATTGGGATTATTTATGATTGTACATTGATAGGTACAAAACATAAAAACAAACAGGTACTAATAAATGATCATAAAGATTTAAATAATCTCATTCAAGAAATGGACAAAAAAACAAAGGGTTCACACTAATAGAACCCTTCTTCATTTTTGGTGACATTTTTGCTGAACGTTAACATT
>CAJKVD010000112.1 GCA_905203195.1 uncultured Clostridium sp.
TAATTTTGTAAATTATTTGTTTGTATACATTTTTTAGCTAAATCTATATATTTACGATAGATTTTTGTCACTATAGCCACATATTCTGGGCTTTTCATTCTTCCTTCAATTTTAAAACTCTTAACACCAGCAGAAATTAATTGAGGCAAAAATTCCAAACTACATAAATCACGAGTACTTAATAAATATCCAGAATCAATTTTTTTTCCATTTTCTAGCAATTTATATGGAAGTCTACAACTTTGAGCACATTTTCCTCTATTACCAGAACGTCCGCCGACAATACTAGAAAATAAGCATTGACCAGAATAAGAGATACAAAGAGCACCATGTACAAAACATTCAATCTCTATATCAGAATTTTTAGTAACATATTCAATTTCGTGCAAAGAAAGTTCACGCGAAAGAACAACTCTTTTGAATCCTAGATTTTGTAGTTCTAAAGCGCCTTCTAAATTATGAATAGACATTTGAGTGCTTCCATGTAAAGGCAAATCAGAAAAGTTTTTTTGCAACAAAGAAGCTAGTCCTAAGTCTTGTACTATTATTGCATCAATTCCAAATTCATAGGCAAATTTAGCTACTTCCAAAGCCTTAGATATCTCAGAATCTTTTAAAAGAGTATTTAGTGTTAGATGAGTTTTTACACCTCTTAGTTTTGCATAATTAATTGCTTGAATAAGTTGATCATTATCAAAATTATTTGCAAAAGCTCTAGCACTAAAAAAATTACTACCAAAATATACTGCATCTGCACCATTTTGCACAGCAGATTTTACACATTCAAAATTCCCAGCAGGAGCTAATAATTCACACATAATTAATCCTTTCTAATTAAACAAATTTTTAACGAATATATTATATCATATAATATTACAAAAATGTTACAAATTACCAAAAAAAACAAAAATTATTGACGAAAAAAAAGTGCAATGATATAATAAAATCGTTATAAAGGGAAAAAATAAATAGGAGGAACACAGGATGAAAAAAAACAAAAAAATACATCAAAAAATAAGTATTCTATTAATAAGTATCTTGATATTTGGTAGTATTTTTTCAACTTTAGCAAATAACAATAATGTATTAGCAGCAAATCAATCAATATCAGATGATATTAATTCAATTGATTCTTCAGCATATCCTGGAATAAAAGAGCAAATCCAACAATTAAAAAATCAACATCCAAATTGGAATTTTAAAATTTTATACACTAATATTGATTGGAATGAAGCTGTAAACCAAGAATATGTAGGTCATGGCAATACACCAAAATGTTTAATTCCATCTAGTTATGATAACAGCTGGAAATGTTCTATTTGTGGGCCAGATAGACCATATGACAATGGCTCATGGAGATGTGCATCAAAATCAGCAATTGAATATATGATGGATCCAAGGGGAGCTCTAAATGACGCAGACATTTTTCAATTTGAAGAATTAAGTTCAAGTGGTTCAGACATTAATGTAGTGCGAAACATGGTAAGTGGTACATATTTACAAGGACATGAAGAAGGAATATATAACATAGCTTCAAACAACGGAATAAACGCATATTATGTAGTAGCAAGACTTATACAAGAACAAGGTGCTGGGGGGTCAGAATTAGTTTCTGGAAAAACAGGATATTATAATGCGTTCAATTTCGGAGCTAGTGGTTCAACATCTGCAGAAATAATAGCAAATGGGTTAGCATATGCCAGAAAGAAAGGATGGAACACATTAGAGAAATCTATAGAGGGTGGAATAGGATTAATATCAAACGAATACATAAAATCAGGTCAAAACACTTTATATCTTCAAAAATTTAATGTAACAGAAAAATCTACATTTGCACATCAATATCAACAAAATTTAGCAGCAGCAAAAAGTGAAAGTGCAACATTAAGAAATACATATTTAGATATAAATTCTTTTAACTCTACACACACTTTCGTTATACCAGTATATCGTAATATGCCACAAGAAGCATGTAAAACACCGGAAGGAGTGTCAACAGCTGTAACTGATGCAGAATTAGTTAAAGTTAATGTTGATTCAAGTTTAAAACTTAGAGTTGCTCCAGAAAACAACAAATTAGTTAAATGGCTTTGGAAAAATGAAATTGTAACAAGATTAGAAAAAGGAACAACTAAAATAAATGGAACATATTGGGATAAAATACAAGCATCTAATGGGCAGGTAGGTTATGCACCTAGAGAGACTTTTGATTACGAGAAAGATTATAAATTTAATACCAATAAAAACAATAAATGAGAACAATCAAAACGATGAAAACAATCCGAACAATCCAAACAATCAAACTCCATCAAGCACTATGAAAGGTGATGTTAATTTAGATGGAAAAATAACGGCAAGTGACTATGTCAACATAAAAAATTACATAATGGGAAGTAAAGGACTTAATGAACAAGCAAAATCAAATGCAGACGTAAATAGTGATGGAAAAATAACAGCAGGAGATTATGTACTAGTAAAAAACAAAATAATGAATAATTAATAATAGAAAGGACGAAATAAAAAATGAAAGATAAATTAATAAAACTGACAATAGGTATAATCTTGTTTTTAGGTATAATAATTTTTCAAAATAAAGTAGAAGCCGTATCTATATCTATATCAGCTTCTAGTAGCTCTGTAAAAGAAAATGGCAGCGTAACAATTAATGTTTCTAGTGACGGAACAGGAAGAATAAATTTAAGTACTTCAAATGGATCATTATCTTCAAATAGTATTTGGGTAGAAGGAAATACAAAATCTGTTACACTAAAAGGAGTAAAAGCAGGAAAAGCAACTATAACTGCAGTGCCTGTTACTTTATCAAATTCAAATGGTGAAGATGATAATAATGTAGCAAGTAAATCATGTACAATATCAGTAGTTAACAGTTCTTCAGACACAAATTCTGGAAATGCACAGACACAAACTCAAACAAAATCATCAGTAGCAACTCTTGCAAATCTTGGAATAAAGCCAAATGATTTTTCAGGATTTTCACCAAACAAAACTACATATTCTACAACAGTCCCAAATTCTACAACAAGCATAGAAATATATGCACAAAAAGGTCAAAGTGGGCAAAAAATTACAGGAACAGGAAAAAAACAATTAAAAGAAGGTAACAATGCATTTTCAGTAAAAGTAACTGCTGAAGATGGAAAAACAACAAAAACATACAATTTAACAGTAACAAGGAAAGCATCAGAAAATACTAATGAAGAAAATACAACTAATAATAACACAGCAGAAGATCCAACAGAAGAAACAAAACAAGAAAATCAAACAGGACTATCACAATTAAGTATAGAAGGAATTACATTAAGTCCAGAATTTAAAAATGACATATATGAATACACAGCAAATATATTTGATGATAAAGAAAAATTAGACATTACAGCTACACCAATAACAGAAAATGACAAAGTTGAAATAACAGGAAACGAAAATTTAAAAGACGGAGAAAATGTTATCACAATATTAGTATCAGACGAATCAGGAGAAAACACAGTAACATATCAAATAAATGTAAAAAAAGGCGCAAACAACAATGAAATTATTAATAAAAATAACGAAAAGAAAAGTGAAATACTAATAATCTCAATAATAGGAGCAGCAATAATAATTATTATCATAGCAATAATTGTACACCACGCACATGCAAAAAATAATATATACAATGGTATGTACATGCCTTTTGAAGAAGGAGTTTCAGAACAAGAAAAAATAGAAAAAGAAGAAGAAATACATAAAAAGCGTCCAGAGAAAAAGAGAAAAAGCAAAGGAAAAAGATTTAAATAAAAATTAATCATTTGTACCACTAGAAATATCTAGTGGTATTTTAAAAAATATGAACACAAAAAATTTATATACATATTATAACTTAAAGGAGGTCATAATATGTATTATAACATGTATGAAGAATACATAAGAAATGTTTTAGGATATCCAAAAAGACAAGACATATATCAAAATGATATCAGTTATGGAATTGAATATGGATACAGAAATGGCTATCAA
>CAJKVD010000113.1 GCA_905203195.1 uncultured Clostridium sp.
TTCCGCAAATTCTCTTGATACATTTTTTTCTTGCATTACTTGGTTTGTAATTTGCTTTAATGCGGCATCTGTATGATAAGAATAATCTGTTGCACTTTCTACATTTCCTTTTGTAAATACTAAACCTGCTTCTGCCTCTGCAACTGCATTATTATAATCATCATCATTTGTAATATAGCCTTGATCTTTCATTTCTTTTAATACTGTTAATACTTTTTTCTTTATATTTTCCTTAACCTTTTCTTGATCTTTTGATTCATCAAAAGGATTATAACTGTTTGGTGAACTATTAATACCAGCCAAAAATGCACATTGTGCTAAATCTAAATCCTTTGCACTTTTATTAAAATAATATTTAGCTCCTAACTCCACTCCATGTATATCTTGACCACCAACAAATAGAATATTTAAATATAATTCTAGTATCTGTTGTTTTGATATCATTCTCTCCACTTG
The DNA here is from genome assembly GCA_905203195.1 of uncultured Clostridium sp. GTDB lineage: Bacteria > Bacillota > Clostridia > TANB77 > CAG-508 > CAG-269. Next base: position 457 of record CAJKVD010000113.1, read on the forward strand.
ATATGCTTTTGCCCATTCTTTTACTTTTCTCATTATTCCAGCAATACCACTACTATCTTTATCACCTGTTATATTTTTTACCAACTGTTGGGTAATTGTACTACCACCATAACTTGATCCACCTCTTACCAAAGTGTTTCCTATAGCTCCTAAAGTTCTTTTCCAATCCACACCATTATGATCATAAAAACGTTTATCTTCTATTGCTATATATGCTTTTGGTAAATAATCTGACATATCATCTAAAGATATTATTTTTCTTTGTTGCTCTTTGCTTAAATTAGCTATTTCGTTTCCATTTTTATCTAAAACTATTGAATTTGCTGAACCTATTACTAAATCATCTTTTGATATTTCAAAGTCATCACCAAATAGTCCAAAAAACATTGCTGCAACAACTCCAGCCCCTACAACACATAATAATAAAGCAATTATAATACATATTTTTAAAAACACCATAAATTTAGGATGTCTTGCTGAAAATTTATTTTTCCTGCTATTTTTTTTAGTATTTGAGTTTACCCCATTTTTTTGTCTAACAGTAGGTGCCTTTCTTGTTTTTCCTGATGTAGTTCCTCTTTTACTTCTTTCAGGCGTATATTTTAAAGTTTTGTCATTATTGCTATATTTATTATTCCTATTATTCGGCATCTATAATACCCCCTTTGCCAATTCTTTATTATTATAGTATATTTTTGCTAAAAAAGGAAGAGTTTCAGAAAATTTTAATAATTAATTAATCCTATACTATAAACCCCATCAAAATTTTATGCAGATTACTAAAACTCTTGATTTTTTGTAAATAAGTTTTTTATTTGTACTCCATCTTTAATAATCTTTTTTCTTACATACTCATATGGTTGCTTTTTATAAAATTCAGATTCATATAATTCCCTCTGAAAAAACATATTATCATCTATTCTATATTCAGATCTATTTTTTAATTTTATTTCATAATTATTTATAACAAAACCATTAAATCTTTTTTTTAAGTTTCGTAAACTCTGTGTTAAATCTATTATAATCGCATTTTCGCATATATTATATTGATTTAACAGTTCATTTGTAAAATCTGCATTAATCACTATTTGAGCCTTTGCTAAGCTTTTCTTTTTATTATTCATAACAGTAATAACTACACCTGTTTCTTGTAAAATCTGATTTTCGATTTTTTTCATTTTTTCAACATATTTGGTTATTACAGAAACATGTTTATGCCCTTTTGCCATTGCTTTTATATTTTCTATTACAGTTTCTGTAAAATCATTTACCAAGAAATATACGCTTGTTTCTTCCTCTTTAAGATTTTTTTTGTTTTCGACATATTTTATAACCTCTGGTATTAACATGCTAAAAAGCCATTTTCCATTAACAACATCAAATTGACCAGTATTTAACAGATTAACATATGTCTTATACATTTTTACATTTTTACTAATCACAACTTTTTTACTATTTAAATTTTCAAATATTTTTATCGTTTTTTTAGCTAATTTTTCTTGTACCTTCGAATTTTCAATCTCAATCAATGGTACAAAAATGTTGTTACCTTCTAATTTTATAATATTAAATATTCTTATAAAAAAACTAGGCTTGTCAACTTCTTGTATATAATACATAAAATCACCTCACATTCAAATATATGAGGCGATTTATAAAATTATATCTCTTTTTAATAATTTTTCTTTTACAACACCTATTCCTAAAAACTTGTCTTCTGTATATACTCTATAAACTCCATCTTTTACATTTTGAGTTATTCTAACCCCATTTAAAAAATATTTTAATGTTTGCTGCTCTATTTTTATTTTAGGATATTGGCTAAAGATTTTTTCTATAGATATTATATTTTTTCTTATAACTTCCAAGTCTTTTTCATCTTTCATTAATAAACTTATACTATCTTCAAGCCTAAATTCTCCCACCTGAGTACGTAACAAGTTTTGCATAAATCCTATTGTTCCAAAAGATTTTGCTATATCTTCACACAACGTTCTTATATATGTACCTTTACCACAAAAAACGTCAAATACTATAACATTTTCAGATTTCAATATATCTACCAAATCAATAGAATATATCATAATTTTTCTAGTAGGTATTTCCACATTTTGCCCTTTTCTTGCATATTCATATAATTTTTTTCCTTTTACCTTTATCGCTGAATACATTGGAGGTATTTGTTCTATTTGACCTTCAAATTTTTTTAAATTTTTTCTTATATTTTCTATATTTAATTTTTCTAATAATTCTTCAGGTACTTCTTTTTCTTCAATAACTTCTCCTTCTGCATCTAATGTATCAGTTCTTTTTCCAAGCTTTAATTCAACACGATATTTTTTATTATGATTTACTAAATACTTAGAACACAAAGTTCCTTTCCCTATTAAAACAGGTAGGACCCCTTGTGCTAAAGGATCCAATGTACCAGTATGTCCTACTTTTTCTCCTGTTATTTTTTTTATTTTTGCTACTATATCATGTGATGTCCATTCCCTAGGCTTATATACATTTAAAATGCCATCCATTATATTTTTTCCTTTCCATTAGTCATACACAATTCACACATAATTATTTATTTTAACACTTTTTTTATTTCTTTCAATATTTTTCCTTTTACCTGTTCTATATTTCCTTGAATTAAACATCCAGCTGCTTTAGGATGACCTCCTCCTCCAAAAATATAGCATATATCTGATACGTTTACATAATTTGACGAACGCATAGATACTTTATATTTATCTTCACCATCCTTTTGTCTAATAAACACTGATACTTCTACACCTTCAACATCTCTACCAACTTCAACTAATCCCTCATGATCTCCAGGTTCTGCATTTACGTCTTTTTCATCTTGATTTGTTATATATGTAAATGTAACTTTTCCATCTTCCAAAAATTCGATTCTGTCAACTATTCTCTGCATCAATTCAAAATTCGCTTTTGTTTTCGTTTCTAATGCCTTTTGATAAATCTCTGAAACATTAACACCTTTACGTAATAATTCAGCTGTAAATTCAAATGTTTCGGCTGTAACTCCTTGATACTTAAATCCACCAGTATCTGTAATTATTCCTGTTAAAATACATGAACCCAATTCTATATCTATATTAATATTAAAATATGTAAACATTCCAACTAAAATTTCGCAACATGCAGGTGCCACTGGATTTACAAAATTTATATCACCATACATTGCATTTGAGCCATGATGATCTATTACTATTGTCTTCTTGGCATTTTCAAAATATTCTCTTCCAACTAATCTTTTTAAATCCGCACAATCCAAACTAATTGCTAAATCATACTTATCCACTTCTGAATCTTCTTTTACAACATTTGCATTTGGTAAAAAATCAAATATTCTTGGATATTCTTTTATTATCACATCAGGATTTTTTCCAATATCTCTTAACGCTTTTTCCATCGCTAGTGAACTTCCTATTGCATCTCCATCTGGTGATTCATGTGTCAATATTACTATTGAATTTGCTTTTTTTATTTCTTCTAATATT
>CAJKVD010000114.1 GCA_905203195.1 uncultured Clostridium sp.
CTAAAGAAGTTTTAGAAGAAATTAGTCAAGATGAACATGAACGTTATTTAGCAGAATTGAGAGAAAAATATATTTTGGATCAAAATGCAACCGAAGCTGCTGGCTATGATAAAGGCTTAAAAGTTGGACATAGTGAAGGACTAAAAGAAGGATTAGAAAAGGGACACAAGCAAGGTATTGAGCAAGGAAAAAAAGAAAACAATTTATCAATCGCAAAAAAAATGCTAGAGGAAAAAATACCATTAGAAACAATTATTAAAATTACTAATTTATCAAAAGAAGATATAGAAAATTTAAAATAAATATATTTTAATAAATAAAATAGTTTGAAGTATGACAAGAAATGCAAAATTCAACAAAACTATTGACAAATTCCAGTTTTTGTAATAGAATAGTTAAGCATAAAATAGTTTGAAACTTAAAGTCATAAGTTTCTCCCCGGTAACTTTGGCAATAAGTTCATATAAAATTTAAAATAAATAGGAGGGTATTATCAATCATGAATAATACAACATATAGCGCTAAAAAAGGCGAAGTAGAAAGCAAATGGTATATTATTGATGCAGCTGAAAAACCATTAGGTAGAGTTGCTACAGAAGCTGCTAAATTATTAAGAGGAAAACACAAACCAACATTTACACCAAACATCGATACAGGTGATCATGTTATCATAATCAATTGCAAAGATGTAAAATTAACAGGAAATAAAATGGACCAAAAAATTTATAGACATCATTCAGGATATATTGGTGGAATGAAAGAAGTTCCAGCTAGAGTTATGTTAGAAAAAACTCCTGAAAAAGCTATGATGTTAGCTGTTAAAGGTATGTTACCACACAACTCTTTAGGTAGAGCTCAACTAAAAAAATTAAGAGTTTATGCTGGTAGTGAACATGAAAACCAAGCACAAAAACCAGAAATATGGGAGGTTAAATAAAAATGGCTAAAACAGAAAATATTGTTTATTATGGTACAGGTAGAAGAAAATCTTCTGTAGCAAGAGTTAGATTAGTAGAAGGTTCTGGAAAAATTACAATAAATGGAAAAGATATTGATGAATTTTTTGGATTAGAAACTTTAAAAGTTATAGTTAGACAACCTTTAACTGTTACAAATACAACAGCTAAATATGATGTAATTTGTACTGTAAAAGGTGGCGGATTTACAGGTCAAGCTGGAGCTATTCGCCATGGTATCGCAAGAGCTTTAAATGAAGCTAATATCGAATATAGACCTGCTTTAAAATCAAATGGATTTTTAACAAGAGATCCTCGTATGAAAGAAAGAAAAAAATACGGTCTTAAAAAAGCTCGTAAAGCACCTCAATTTAGTAAGAGATAAAAAGAGATTTTATCAAAAGCAATGCAACCTCAAAAGTTTCAAAACTTCTGAGGTTTTTTATTGCCGTTCGGTAGTTTTTGCTATCAAATGTCTGCAAACATTAAAATATCAATGTTTTTATTTTTTATCTAATCTCCTTCTGGATACGTCATATATTGATATCCTGTTATTCCAGTCTTATCAGCAAATTCATTTTTAGGTAAATCCTTTTTCAGAATTGGTTCCTTATAATATGATAAATATGTAACCAATCTGTATAATCTTGTATTTTCATTAAATTTTAATATAATATCTCTATTGTAATCACTATCTTTATTATCATAATCAAAAATAATATAATTATTTTCAGACGTTATCATTTCATCAATTGAATCTGGAGCAAAACACATTAAATTATAATCATCAATTGCTGAATAAAACATTCTATCTTCAGCAACTTCTAATAAATGTTTATAATTATCATCATCTTTTTCAAATACATAAAATGTTCCTACTTTTGAAGATTTAAAATAAATTCTATCTGGATTTTTCTTATATACATAAGGATATGATGTTTTGAAATCTTTATAGTTATTACCATAATCTTCTTCGTCTTTTACTATTTTCTCTTTTAATTGTTCAATCTCATTTCTAGACATTAGCTTTGTAATGCTAGTTTGTTTTTCCTTTTCACTTATTATTTTATTTTTTTCTATCAATACTTTTGTATAAAAACCAATTATAAATCCAATTCCTACTAACAAAATGCTTATTATAACTATTTGTTTTTTACTTATATTCTTCATTTTTATTCTCCCATTTTTTAAGTAATATTTTAAAAAATTATTTATCTTTAATTTTAATATTAACTTGTACTTTTTTCTTATAATTTATATATCTGTTTTTATCTCCATTATTAATCTTTGTATATTAATCCCACATTTTTCATAAACTTGTTATTACATCTAATTCTTTTAAAACTTTTCCCATAACTACTTCTGGCTCTTCTATTAAAGATTTTGTATCAACATAGCATACCATTATTTTTTCATATGTATTATCATTTTTATTTTTATTAAGTTTTGCATATCCTTTTACAATTATATTATTTTTGCCTAAATTTCCCGGTAGGATAAATGCATTTATTATGTCTTTTTTTCCTGATACAACATTTACATATTCTCCATATCTGACTTGTTTAAATATATTATACTGATCTGGTAAATGACCTATTCTATAATATTTTGCGTCTAATACATATATTTTTCCATCTTTACTTTCAACTATTGTATCTGGTAAAAGTGGTTTTACGATATAATTAAGTGGTTCTCCATCTAAATTATAATATTGAGCTTGTGGCAAATATTTATATTTATCTTCAATTCCTACTATGTCTATTAAATCTTGCCACACATACTCGAATCTACTACTTTTTATTCCTGTATGTTTTTCTTCTACCTCTAAGAAATTCACTTTTTTTATAAAATCTTTTAATAGTCTTAATGTTTCTAATTGTTCATCTTGGTTAGTTTGTGCTAAAGCTTTTTCTAATATCGATATCATTTGTTTTTTTCCATAATTCAATTTAACATCTGGATATTTAAATGAAAAAAATATTCCTATTACTTTTGATATATAACTTAAACACCATTTTTGAATTTCTTGTATTTGTCCTTCTACAAAATAGTTTGTATGTTTTCTAAATATGTTTGCATATATTATTTTATTTTTTAAAAATGGCTGTGTATAATTTATTGTTTTTTTCCAATTTATTTTCCCCTTGCTTTTTAAATCTACCACTTCTTCTCTTTCCTTATATAGTCCATATTGCAAAAAATTCTGGATGATTTTTTCTGCTATTAGTACTGGAAAAATATTTTGCTTTTTGTTTTTTTCTATATCTCTGTTCTGCTGTTTCGATACTAGTTTTAATAGATTTTTTATGTTTTGCTTAGATATTTCTTCTTTTGAATATCCTATTGGTAAATGTACTTCTATTATGTTTTTCTTTTCTCCTATTTTTACTTCTAGTCCAACATCATATTCAGCACTTTCATTTACAAAATATCTAACTTCTACTTCATTCATCTATGTTTTCCATCCTTATTTTTATAATTTGCTCTATTGCTTTTCCTTTTGTAAAATCTATTACGATTTTTTCTAATGTGTTGTATTTTTCTGTGTAAAATATTGCTTCTCTATCATTTTTAAAAACATCTGTCCATAAATATCTAAAAATTTTATTTGCGAATTTTTTTCTACTTATTACTTTTGATTCTTCTGTTTCTTCTCCTTCACTTAGACATTCTTTATCAATATAATATAATCCCATTCTTTTGTCTTCTGCATTAAATATGTCTTCTGATTTTAGTATTTTATCATTTATTTTTTCTCTAATTTCATTCCATGTAAATCCTTCTATTCCTATAATTTTTCCTTTTGTGTATATATTATTTGTTCCTTTGGTTTGTTCTTCTCCAAAAATTTCATATTGCCATCTTCTTCCAAATGCTGTATCTAAATTAAATACATTTTGGTCTGATGTGTTTATAGTTGCTATAATCGTTAGATTAC
>CAJKVD010000115.1 GCA_905203195.1 uncultured Clostridium sp.
ATGCAAAATTTTACCTGTAATAACTTTTTCTTTAATATCCCTATTTTTACTAAGGATAGCAATATTAAATTTATCAAGTTTTTTAGATAAAACAACTTCATTCAATTTATTATCAGTTTTTTTATTAAAATCACTTAAAACTTTAGCTATAGAAGCAGAATCCAAAATTTCCAAATCACATAAAGGACTATCAGCTTCAATTCTTTCAGTAATACCATGTAAAATAGCGATATTCGCAGAACAATTTTTAATAATTTTGGTAACCCTAAACAAAATATCTTTGTTATAAGATTTTCTAACTACTACACACCCTTTTTTTATATTTTTCATGAAATCACCCCATTTGTTTAGTTTGGGCTAGTATATTTTATGAAGAAAAATGTCGAAAAGTGCTAATAAAAATAAAAAATATATTGTCATAAAAAATATAGAATAACATATAAATGTATAAAGAAAAAACAAGGAGGTAAAATTATGGTAGATGTAGCAAAAGAAAATTTATGCATAAATAAATTAATATCAGAAAAAACAGAAATTATATTTGTAGAAGGAGACATGATAATTCCGGACTCAAAACCAGATATTTTAAATACAATTTGTACAAGTGGTGTAGCATGTATATATAAAAAGGAAGTGCAAGAAGGAAAAATAAGATTTGATGGAAGTATTCAAACATATATAATGTATGTACCAGAGGGAATGGAAGAAGGAGTAAGAGGGTTAAATACAACATTAGACTTTTCAGAAAATATTGAAATAAAAGGTATAACCCAAGAAATGAAAGCACAGGTAAAAGCAAACATAAAAAGTATAGAAGCAAAAGTTATAAACGATAGAAAAATAGGAATAAAAGTAGCATTAGAAATAACAGCAAAAGTATATTTAAAAGACGACGAAGAGGTAATAAACGATGTATTAAATGATGAAGAAATGCAATTTTTAAAAAAAGAATTAAAATTAAATTCACTATTAGGAACAGGAACAACAAAAATAAGTGCAAAAGATACAATCCAAATAGACACAATAGATCAATTAGCAGAAATATTAAAGGTCTCCACAAATATTACAAACAAAGATATAAAAATAAGCTATAACAAAGTATTAACAAAAGCAGAAGCGGAGATAAAAATAATGTATTTAACAGAAGATAATAGAATAAATCATATAAATCCTAAAATACCAGTAGTAGGATTTATAGACATACCAGATGTATCAGAAAACAATATATGTGACGTAAATTATGAGTTAAGAAATATAGTTATAAAACCACAACCACAAGATGAACATGCAATATATATAGAAGCAGAATACGAGGTAGACTGCAATGTATATGAAGAAAAAAACATAAATTTAATACAAGATATGTATAGGCCAGATGTGAATTTACAAATTAATAGAATAGATATAGCAACAATATGTGATAAAAAAAGTATAAAACAATCAAAAAATATACAAGAAAAAATAAATTTAAAAGACATAGAGGGAAAGAGATTAATAGATGTAGACATATTATCATCAATCCAAAAAGAAACCAAAATAAACTCGAAAATACTATACGAAATGGAACTAAAAATGAAGTTTATGTTTTTAAGTCAAAATATGCAAATTTCTATTCAAGACGCAAGTATACCATTTGAATATGTTATAGATAATTTAGAAAGAGGGGAAAGTATTAACACAAAAAATGATATAGAAATTACATCACAAGACTTTGTAATACAAGAAGGAGGCACTATAAACTGCAACATAAATATAAACATAGAAACAAGTATATTTAGAATAAACAATAATAAATTAATAAATAATGTAGAGGAAGGAGAAAAAAGAGAAGAACAAGATTATAGCATAGTTATATATATAGTAAAAAAAGGTGATACACTATGGAACATAGCAAAAGAATTTGGAAGTACAGTAGAAGATATTGTAAAAGCAAATGGAATAGAAAATCCTGATGTAATACAAATAGGAGAAAAGCTATACATTCCAAAATTTGTAAAGATGCCAGCAAGAAATTATGCATGATAACAAAACAAAAATATATTCAAGACCACGAATAAGAATTTCAAAAATCAGATTAAATAAAAAAAGAAATATGCATATAGAAAATAAAGAAAAAATAGCAAAAATCTTCTTTGTTTTAATAATAGCAATTACAACAGTAAAATTAATATTAGATTCAGTAATGCCAGTGTTTGACAGCCTATGTGAAGAAAAAGCAAAATCAATTGCAACAATAATATCAAATGAGCAGTCAACAGAAGTAATGAAAGACCATACATATGATGAATTATTTACAATAGAAAAAGATAATAACGGAAATATAATAATGATAAAATCAAATATAGTAAAAATAAATGAAATAATATCAGAAATACCAAATAAAATACAAGAAGAAATAAATAAAAGGGGAAAAGAAAATATAAAAATAGCATTAGGAAGTTTTACAGGAATAAGAATATTATCAGGTATAGGACCACGGAGTAAAAATAGTAATATGTTCAATAGGAAATGTAGATACAGATTTAAGAAGCGAATTTACAGCACAAGGAATAAACCAAACTTTACACAGAGTATATCTACAAATAAAATGTGAAGTAGAAATACTAACACCATTCAAAACAATATCACAATCTATAAACAATCAAGTACTATTACTAGAAAACGTAATTGTTGGGCATGTACCTAATACTTATTATAACCTAGATGGAATTGATAAAAGCGATGCTACAAAATTAATTGAATAGATAAAAATTATAAAATACTAGAGCATAAGTCTCTAGTATTTTCATTTTTAATTGACAGAAAAAAATAATATGTATATAATAAAACAAAACTAAAGAAGGATGGGATAAAAATGGAAGAAGAAACAATAAAAAGATTTTTGATATTTATAAAAGAAGAATATGAAAAAACAGAAGAATTTGAAAAAAGATATTATGAAAAAAGAGATCAAATAAACAAAAAATACAAATTTTCAATAGACTTAAATTTACACACACCAGCAAGCCATTCAAATTGGTCAAAAAAAGATAAGTTAAATATACTATTTAAAAATTCAATACCAGAATTGCACTATATTAATAGTGCAAGGAATGCAGGATATTACTTAATGATGAGTAATTTTTTTAGTAAAAAAATAAGAGAATATATATCACAGGGATTAAACTTCTTTTATGGGCAACCAGAGGGAAAAAATGGAATAAAATATAAAGAAGAAAATTCATATTTAAAAGAAATATTAGACAATTTTCTACATTCAAAAACAAGTGTAGGAGAAAAACAGTATAAAACAATAGACTTTATTAAAGAAAAAGGAGAATATGAATTTGAGCCAGAAAAAGTTGATGAAAAAGAGTTAGAAGATTTACTAAAAGATTTAAGCGAAAAAATAAAACAATATCCGGATATAATGCAAAAATTTTTAAATGAACATAAAGAAGAAACAGCAAAAATACAAAGATTTGAAATAAAGAAAAGAACGAAAAAAAAGTTATTTGCAACATTTAATAGAACATATCTATTAGCCAACAATATAAAACCTGCTGGATTTGAAATCAGTAATATAAATGAGAATCCAGAAGAAAAAGAAGAAGCAAATAAGCAACTTACAGAAAACGCAAAAGCACATAAAGGAGAATCGGTAATATATTATGGTATTCCAGGTTCAGGAAAAAGCTATTATATAGAAAATGAAATATTAAAAGGAGTGTCAGAAAAGAATTTTGAAAGAGTAACATTTTATCCAGAGTACACATATTACGATTTTGTAGGACAAAAATTACCAAAAGATGATGGAACAGGCCTACAATTTGAGGCAGGACCATTTACTAGAATATTAGAAAAAGCTTTAGAAAATAAGCAAAAAGCTATTCAAAAAGAACACTATTAT
>CAJKVD010000116.1 GCA_905203195.1 uncultured Clostridium sp.
CAATATGGTAGGAACAAGTAATAAAATAATAACTTATTTACTAGAACAAGAAAAAGATAAACAGTTTGAAATAAAAGAATATAGACAAAAAAGGAGTTTAGACAGTAATGCATATTGCTGGGTACTATTAGGAAAATTACAAGATAAGCTACATATACCCAAAGAAGAAATATACAGAGATTTAATTAAGAACATTGGAAGTTATGAAGTTATACCAGTAAAGAATGAAGCCGTAGAAAGATTTAGACAAGCTTGGAGTAAGCACGGTTTAGGTTGGGTTACAGAAACGATGAAAAGCAAATTAGAACGGTTTTACAAATGTAATTACATATTATGGGTCTAGTGTGTATAACACGGCAGAAATGAGCAAATTAATTGAATTAATAGTACAAGAATGTAAGCAGTTAGACATAGAAACAAAATCACAGCAGGAAATAAAGAGCTTGCTAGAAAGTTGGAATAAAAAATGAAATCAATTTTACAAAATAAAAAAGAAAGCTATATCAGTGGACAAACTTATGGACTAGAAGAACATCATATATATTTTGGTACAGGAAAAAGAAAGATATCAGAGAAAAATGGATTCAAAGTATGGCTAACATATTCAGAACATAGAGGAACATATGGAGTACATGGAAAATATGGTCATGATTTAGATTTGAAGTTAAAGCAGGAATGTCAAAAAGAATATGAAAAAAATCATACAAGAGAAGAATTTATAAAATTAATAGGAAAAAGTTATTTATAGGAGGAATAAAAGAATGTTAATGATTACAGCAGAAGAATATAAAAATTTCATAGAAGCAAGTTGGCTTAAAGATAGATTAGAACAGTTTTTGGAAGAGCAATTTAAAATTGAAGATGAAAAATTAGAAATAAAAGATAATTGGGATTTTGCAAATTCTTTTGAGGAATGGTTAAAAACTATAGACAGAAAAATGTATATGAAAATTTTTAACAAATTAAAAAAATAATTAACATCAGGGCTAGACATAAAACTAGCCCTGAAATTGTACAAAAAAGGTGGGAGATATGGAAAATACAAGTTATATAAAATTATTTAGGAAATTATTAAATTCTCCCATATTTGAGAATGAAAAAGCATTGAAAATTTGGATATGGTGTCTGCTAAAAGCTACACATAAAAAAAGAGAGCAATTAGTAGGACAACAAATAGTGAATTTAGAAAAAGGAGAGTTTGTATTTGGAAGAAAACAAGCATCTGAAGAATTAAAAATGACAGAAAGTACAATTTACAAATACATAAAACTATTAGAAAAGTTACAGATGATTAGAATAAAAAGTAACAACAAATTTTCAGTTGTAAGTATTGAAAAATGGGAAGATTATCAAATTGAAGAATTAAAAAGTAACAACAAAGTAGCAACAAAAGAACAACAAAGTAACACAAACAAGAATGTAAAGAATATATATTTATATTTATTTAATAAGTATAAAGAAGAAATCGAAAGAGAAAAAGAAAATAAAAAAATAAATATAATAGCACAATGCAAAAATAGTACAGAATATTCTTTATTAACACTAGAAGAACAGGAACAATTATTTATGGATTTAATGAGTATAGATAAAAAATTCAAGTAGAGGGAGTGCTAAACAAATGAAGATGAATCAAAGGCAAAGAATAATAGATTATATTAGACAGTTTGGAAGCATAACAAGTAAAGATGCTTACAATGACTTAGGAATAACACAGCTGGCAACAAGAATAAAAGAATTAAAAGAGCTAGGTTATGAGTTTGAAACAAAATGGGAAAGCAGCAAAAATAGATTTGGAGAATCGGTAAGTTTTAAAAGATATTATTTAATGGATATGATAGCAAAAAATATGGATCATATTCCAAGATTGGACTAGCTTATGAAACAGATAAAAAATAATACACTATGTTATTACTGTCTAGGTTGTAACAAACAAGAAAATGAAGAATTAAAACAAAAAAATTTTAAATTACGAACGATAATGGAAATGACAAAAGATTTAGATTTATACAATGTTCTAATTTATACTATAAAAAATTATTGTAATGGAAGAATAGAAATACCTAAAAACTATTTTATACGAAATGAAAAGGCAAATGTAAGGTTTTACGAAGATGCAGTACAAAATAAGTTTATTTTAGTAGTAAAGGAGTAAATAAGATATGAAAATATATTATGGTGGTAGAGGAAATGGAAAAACAATAAAGGCAATTAAATTATCTATAGAAAAACAAATGCCAATCGTATGTTGGAGTTATGAACATAAAAAGCAAATAGAACAAACAGCTAGAGAAATAGACGTAAAAAGGATAATGCCGGAACCAATATTGGTAACAGAAGTAAGAAAAAAGGTAATAGGGAATAGAAGAGGTTTAATAGTTGATGATTTAGATGTTCTTTTAAGAATGATATTAGATGATAATGTTTATTATGCTACTATGGAAGATTGTAATATAGAAAAGTTAGAGAGGAGTAAATAAGAGATGTTTAATACTTATAATGCAGGAGATACAAATTTAAAAATAAATGCTTGTAGTGGTGGAATATATAAAACATATAAAGAAAGTTGGTTTGAATATTTAAGGTTAGATGGTTCAGCGATGGAAACAATGTTTAGACATTATAAATACGAATCAGATGAAAATATATATTATCGAGATGTAATAATACTTCAAATGATTTTAACAAGCAAAGAAAACTATGTTATAGCAGAATTAATAAAGAAAGAAGATTTTGAAAAATATTTTGAGAGGAGTAAATAAGATATGAAAATATATAAAAGTAAAATAATGAAAATAATAAATTTTATAAAGAATGAAGGCAAATTTGAATTTGGCGATATGGTAAAGATAAAAGAGTTAAAAAAGGATTTAGGAGAAGATAATTTTTATGCTAAATATCAAGGACAATTAGGAATAGTAACATCTATATCATATAATAAAAAAGATTTTATATTTGGAGTTAAATTTGAAGATGGAAATAGATTTGATTTTAGAAATAGTGAACTAGAAAAAATACAACCTGAGAACCCAATTAGATACAAGAAATTGAAGATAGATTATTAAGGAAAAATATAAAATGGGAGAGAAAATAGCACTTGCAAATTTAATTTGCAGTCAAGATAATGGCTTGCGTTACCCTAATATGACAGAATGTGAAAGATATGGAATAACTTGGGGTTGCGATAAAGATTGCCCAGTATTTCAAAGAAAAGAATGTGAATTGCAGGAAGAAAATGATAGGTATTTTAAGAGGTGTTTTAAGTGAAAGAAAATAGTATAGAAGAAGATATAAAAATAGTAGAAAACATATTACATAAAGGTTATACAATGAGTATTTTACACCCAAATACAAATATTAAAGAATGTGAAATTAAAGCAATAGAACATATTTTATCAGATTATAAAAGAGTATTAAAAGAGAATGAAGAATTAAAAAAATTCCATATACAAGATAATAAACATTTGGATTTTATAATGGAACATAGTATTCCAGTTCAAAAAGTAAAAGACAAGATAGAAGAATATAAAAACATGTTAAAAACATGTAATAAAGCAAAAGATATAGACAGAATAAAAGCAATTAATGAGAGAATATTAGAGTTACAAGAACTACTAGAAGGGAGAAAATAAAATGAACGGAAATGATAATGGTTTCATAAAAAATAGAAATAAAGAAAAACAAAGACAAAACAATGTAAGAGAATATCAAAGAAAATTCTTAAATAAAAAAATGAAAAGAGGTAAATAAAATGAGTGCTTATGAGATGTTAAAAGAATTACGGATATGAAAAAACTATAGACACTCCTACTAATTTCATATATCAAAATGAAACAAACAATAAAGAAATAAGATTTTATAAAATATATA
>CAJKVD010000117.1 GCA_905203195.1 uncultured Clostridium sp.
AAATAAAAAATGCAAAAATTAAAAAATAAATAATTAAAAATAAATAATTAAAAAATAAATAATTAAAATAAATTAATAAAAAAATATTTTAAAATCTGCATTTAATAATAAAAATAATATAAAATTATTTTAAAAATAAAATAATAAAAATATTTTTCGTATTTTTAAAAATTTCATCTAAAGAGTAATCAGATTTAGAAGTAAAATAATTTAAAACCTGACTAACTATGCCATCAGTAAAAAAAGCAATTTCAAATTTTAAAGAATTAGAATTTTTAAAATTTGAATTATTATGTATAGAATTATACAATTTATCTAAGATAGAATACGTCAATTTTTTTAGAAAAACTTGAGGCTCATTAGAAGCCAACAAAAGTCTATACATATCTTCATTTTTCTTTAAATAAATTATAATTTCGTCTAAATAATTAAAAATGTCATCTAATGAATTTAATTTTTTTGTATTTTGAAAAAAAACCTTTATTATTTCTGCCTCTAATTCTTCTGCTACAGCATAGATACTATTTTTCAAAACTGTCTATATTTCAACAGCTTCCCAAATATTGTACTTCAGTTAAAATAACAAAAAGTCAGTGTTTAAAAATAAACACCGTCAACAAAAAGGAAGAATTTACCATGTCATATATTGAATTTAAAAATGTAGATAAAGAATATAAAATGGGAGAAGTAACAATTAAAGCATTAGATTATAAAACAGGAAAGCAAATACTAAAATTATTACAAGATACATGTAGAAAAAATAATATAACAGTAATTATAGTAACACATAATGCAGCAATAGCACCAATGGCAGATAAAGTAATACATTTCAAAAATGGAACTGCAGAAAGTATAGATATAAATCAAAATCCATTGCCAGTAGAGCAAATTGAATGGTAGGTGATAATAATGAAAAAAAAGAAAACTAAATAAAGATATAAAAAAATCAAACACACACTCTTGGGGAAGATTTATTTCTATAATGTTTTTAATGTTGTTGGGGTCACTAGCTTTAGTTGGATTATTTGTCACTGGACCAGATATGAGACAAACAGGAAGAAATTACTTTAAAGAATATAACACAGCGGACATAACAGTTTTAAGTGATTAAGGAATAGATAAAATAGAACAAGAAAAAATAGAAAAAGCAGATGACATAAAAGAAGTAGAATATATATATTTAAAAGATGTTACAATAAAAAATGAGAATGACAGTATTAGAATATCTTC
Source organism: uncultured Clostridium sp. (assembly GCA_905203195.1). Lineage (GTDB taxonomy): Bacteria > Bacillota > Clostridia > TANB77 > CAG-508 > CAG-269. The sequence continues at coordinate 1,231 of CAJKVD010000117.1, forward strand.
AAAACCAGAGGAAATATCTAAATATGAAATAACAGAATGAGAATTACAAAAAACAGAAGAAGAAGTTGCAATTAGTGACGCATACAAAGAAAATATAATATTTGAGACAAAATAGAATTTATCGAAAAAGCTGTAAATGGTACGGAAACATTAAAAAAGCATGAATTTAAAATAGTAGGATTTATAAAATCAAGTGAAATATTATCAAGCTTAAACTTAGGGCAAACAACCGTAGGAACAGGAGAATTAAATGGATATGCAGTTGTAAATAAAAAAGTAATTGATTCAGAAGTATATACGATAGCCAAAATAAAATTTACAGACACAGAAAACTTAGATCCATATTCTGATGAATATAATGAAAAAATACAAAAACATAAAGACCAATTAGAAAGTTTATTGAAAAATGCACAAGAAATAAGATTATCAGATATAAAATCAGAATATCAATCAAAGATTGATGACTGACAAAGAGAAATAGATGAAGCCAAAAAAGAATTGGAAGATACAAGAAAAAATTGATAATGCAAATACACGGAATACAAAATGCCAAAACAGAAATTGAAGAAAATGAAAAAAAATTAGATGAAGCAAAAAAAACATGAAAAAAATCTAAATGAATATAATAACAAAAATAAACAATTTAAAACAGCAGAAAATCAAATCAATTCTTCACAAAAAGAAATAAATAGTAAGAAAGAACAACTTGAAAATGGCAAAAAGCAATATGAAAATGGAATATCAACATTAAGCTAAAGAGACAACAGCAAATCTGTTACAACCCAAAGCTCCAAAAGCTGGAACTAAAATATTATCAGAAAGAATAAAACCAATATGGAGTAAGATGAAATTCACACAAAAAGTAACAGCGAGAAATATCTTTAGATATAAAAATAGAATGTTTATGACAATATTTGGAGTAGCAGGAGCAGCATCAATATTATTTGCAGGATTTAGTATGCAATACTCTATTTCAGAAAGATTAGCAACAATTTTAAACGTAAAACAAGGTGACACAATAACATACACAGATAGCAATGAAAAAACAAGAAAAGTTAAAGTATCAGGAATATGTAAAATGTATGCAGGGCATTTTATATTTATGAATCAAACAGAATATAAAAACATATATGAAGAACAAATAAAGTCAAATGCAAAATTATTATTATTTAAAGATTCAAGCATAGAAAATACACAAAAAGAATCAGCTAAATTTATGGAATTATCAGCAGTAGAAGGAGTTGTACAAAATACAACATTATATAATCAAATAAATACTATTGTAAAATCGTTAAACAGGATAATGATAGTCCTAATAGTTTTAGCAGTACTACTTGCAATAGTAATATTGTACAATTTAACTAATATAAATGTTGCAGAAAGGATTAGGGAAATATATTAACTGTTGTGCCACCAGATGAGATAATGTTTAACCCTATAGTTTAGATAGGAGCATATATTATACCACTTGTTTCTATATCAGTCGTGTCATTTATTTTAAAATACTATGTAAACAATAAACTAAAAAATGTTGACATGTTGGAAGCATTAAAATCAGTTGATTAAAATATAAAGTACTAATTGCAATATAGTAGCTAGTACTTTATAATTTTTTAATAAGAAAAAAAGAAGACACCAATAATATTAGCTTTAATTTTTACCTAGAAATAAACAAAATTAAGCTAAATTTACTTGCAAAATTTCTTTTGTTTTAGTATAATACACATATAGGAAAAACTAAGAAAAGAGGGAAAAATATGGAAGAAAGACAAGAAAGACGAGACGGAAAAATCATAGAAAGAGATATCGAAAAAGAAATGAGAACAGCATATATTGACTATGCCATGAGTGTTATAGTATCTCGTGCACTCCCAGATGTACGAGATGGACTAAAACCAGTACACAGAAGAATTCTATACTCTATGCATGAAGATGGAATCACAGCAGACAAAGCATATCGTAAATGTGCAAACACAGTAGGATCAGTACTAGGAAGATATCATCCACATGGAGACAGTTCAGTATATGATGCAATGGTTAGATTAGCACAAGACTTCACAATGAGATATCCATTAATAGATGGACATGGAAACTTTGGTTCTGTAGATGGTGACGGAGCAGCAGCCATGAGGTATACAGAAGCAAGAATGGCAAAAATCTCAGAATACATGTTGACTGATATTGAAAAAAATACAGTAGACTTTATGCCAAACTATGATGATAGATTACAAGAACCAACAGTATTGCCAGCAAGAATTCCAGAACTATTAGTAAATGGTTCATCAGGAATAGCCGTAGGTATGGCAACAAATATACCACCACATAATCTAAAAGAAGTAATAGATGGAATTATAAAAATTATTGATGATGATAATGTAACAGATGAAGATTTAATGCAAATAATAAAAGGTCCAGATTTTCCAACAGGAGCAACTATTATGGGAACAGAAGGAATAAGAAAAGCATATAAAACAGGTAGAGGAAAAATCATAATGAGGGCAGAAGCAGAAATAGAAGAAATGAGTGGAAACCGCCAAAAAATAATTGTTACATCATTACCATATCAAGTAAACAAAGCAAAACTAGTAAAAACAATATCAGATTTAACTAAAGA
>CAJKVD010000118.1 GCA_905203195.1 uncultured Clostridium sp.
AATTCACAAGGAAAATTTAAAGAACGAACAGCATTAATCTCAGATTTTACATCTAATAGTTCTTGTTTTGTAGTTGCATAAATATAATTATTTTGAAAAGAAAAATCACAAGAAATTTTTTCAGCATCAATAATATTCTTAATATTTTGAATAGCCTCTTCATTGGATTGCAGATATAATCTAGCAAAATTATATCCATAATCATCAATTAAATGTTTATAAAAAAGTCCATGTTGACTTGTTATTTTTCCGGTAGTATGACCATTTTTTTTACTAGCAATCTTATCTTTTTCTAAGAGAATAACCTTAAATCCAATTTTAGACAAATAATATGCACAAGAAACACCAAAAATTCCACCACCAATAATGCAAACATCACAAGAAATATCAGGAATATTTAAAGGAACAGTTTTACATTCAATATTATTAAGCCACAAAGATTTCAAATAAATCACATCCTAATTACATATTTTTAATATTATAAGCATAAAATAAATACTATATACAAATTATAGACAAAAAAATAAAAAAGTAGTATACTGATTAAGAAGAAAAAACGGTGAAGGACATGATATATATCAAAGTTCTATAAGCCATAATATAAAACAGAAAGTGAGGAAAAAATATGGGAGAAGAACTAAAAGAAAAACTTTTTAACAAAAAGGAAGAAGGATGGAAAAGTCTAAAGGAAGGGCAAAAAGAAGAAATTTACAAAATATCAAGTAACTACATGGAATTCTTAAACAAATCTAAAATAGAAAGAGAATTTATAAAAAATGCTAAAAAATTAGCAGACGAAAATGGATATACAGATATAATAAATAAACAAACATTAGAACCAGGAGACAAAGTATATTTCATAAACAGAGGGAAAAGTATGTATTTAGCAGTAATAGGGGAAAACAATATAGAAGAAAATGGAATGCATATTATAGGATCACATGTTGATTCACCAAGACTGGACTTAAAACCAAACCCATTATGTGAAGATGGTGGACTAGCATATTTTAAAACACATTATTATGGAGGAATAAAAAAATATCAATGGACCACAATACCGTTAAGCATACATGGAGTAATTGTTAAAACAAATGGAGAAAAAATTGAAATTGAAATAGGAGAAAAAGAAGCAGATCCAATATTTACAATAACAGACTTATTACCACATTTAGCCCAAGACCAAATGGAGAAAAAACTAAAAAATGGAGTAGAAGGAGAAGATTTAAAACTTTTAATAGGAAGCATACCATTCACATGTTGTAAAAAAGAAGAAGGAGAAAACAATAAAAAACAATGTAATGTAAGTGAAAAAGTAAAATTAAATATTTTAAATTTATTAAACCAAAAATACGGAATAAACGAATCAGATTTATTAAGTGCAGAACTAGAATTAGTACCAGCATTTAAAGCAAGATCACTAGGATTTGATGAAAGTATGGTAGCAGGTTATGGGCAAGATGATAAAGTATGTGCATACACATCATTAGCAGCAATGATGAATTTGCAAAACGTAAAAAATACAGCAGTATGCATTTTATCAGACAAAGAGGAAATAGGAAGTATGGGAAATACAGGAATGGAATCACATATGTTTGATTTCTTTATATCAGAAATATTAAATAAATTAGGAATAAACAAACCTAATTTATTAGATAAAGTGTTTTGCTTCTCAAAAATGTTATCTTCAGATGTAGATGCAGGATTTGACCCAATTTATGCATATGTATCAGATACAGCAAATGCAGGATACTTAGGAAGAGGAATAACATTAAATAAATACACAGGAGCAAGAGGAAAATCAGGAGCATCAGATGCAAACGCAGAATATGTAGCATGGGTTCGTAATATACTAGAGAAAAATGAAATAAAATATCAAGTTTCAGAATTAGGAAAAGTTGACATTGGAGGAGGAGGCACAATAGCATATATTTTGGCAAATAAAGGAGTAGATGTAATAGATTGCGGAGTACCAGTACTTTCAATGCATGCTCCATATGAAGTAACAAGCAAATATGATATTTATTCAGCATATAAAACATATGAAGCATTTTGGAAAGAATAATTATATGAAATAAATAAAAAATCAGTATATTTTTACATACTGATTTTTTATGTGATTATAAAACTTTTAAATCATCAACTATTTTATCAATAAAATGTTGCCTATCATCAGACAATTCACTAATTTTTTGAGATAAATTTATTTGAAAAACTACATTTTTATTTGTCATTAAATCCTTAAAAACAACATTAGGTGCAATACCTAAAATATTCATATAATTTATTAAAGTTTCTAATTTAACACCACTATTACCATTTTCTAATCGAGAAATATATTTTTCAGAGATATCAAGCTTTTCTGCTATTTGATCTTGAGTTAAATTTTGCTTTTTGCGATAAGATTTAAAAACCTTACCGATAGCAGAATCTATGGGATATTTGACATCTGATCCCATAATGAGCACCTCCATATGATATAAATAAGTATAACAATTAATAAATAAATATAGAACAAACTAAAAATATGAAAATTTCCAATTGGTAAAATAAAACCGAATCAGTTCAAAATTCGACTAAAATCGACAAAAATATATAATAAAACATAACACTATTAGTATTACAAAAAACTAAAATAATATTCACGAGTTTAAACAATAAAATATAACACAATGTAAAAATGAAAAAAATAAATTTACCTAAAAACAAAACTAACTATAACTTTGTTCCAATTGGTAACAATATGATATATTTATCAATAAAAAATAGGAGTGGTAAAAAATGAAACAATTAAACGTAGAAAAAGAAAAATTTGACCAAATATGTGATGAATGGCTATCATATAAAAAGCTAAGGATTAAAGAATCAACATATTCAAATTACAGTTTTAAAATCAATAGATACATAAAAAAAGATTTTGGAGGAAAAAGACTACAAGATTTAAGAAATGAAGACATAAATAGATATATAGAAAGGTTGCAAAAAAAATTATCAAATAAAACAATTAAAGATATAACAATAGTATTAAAATCAGTATTAAAATATGCAGAAAGAAAATATGATATGGACTTCAAATTAGATTTAATATCAACACCATTAGCAACAGAAGAAGAAGTAGAAGTATTTAATGAAAAAGAAAGAAGGAAAATAGAAAATTATATTCTAAAATCAAATCGATTAAACGAAATAGGAATATTAATAAGTATGTATTCTGGAATGAGAATAGGAGAAATATGTGCACTAAGATGGCGCGACATTGACTTTGAAAATAAATCAATAAAAGTAACACACACTGTACAAAGAATATATGTTAATAAAAATGATACTAAAATAATTTTAACAAGTCCAAAAACCAAAAAATCAATTAGAGAAATACCATTAGCTAAAATATTATATGAAAATTTAAGAGAGTTATCAAAAAAATATTCAAAAGAAGCTTTTATATTAACAGGAAGAGAAGATAGACTAATTGAACCTTTAGGATATAGATACACATATAGGAGACTTTTAAGAAGGTGTAATATAAAATATAAAAAATTTCATTGTCTAAGACACACATTTGCAACAAAATGCGTAAGAGTAGGAATGGATGTAAAATCATTAAGTGAAATTTTAGGTCACTCAAATGTAAGTGTTACATTAGGAATTTACGTACATTCATCTTATGTAATAAAAAAGAAATATATAGATAAATTATAAAATTAAAATATAAAAAGGGGGTGTAAAAAAGTCTCATATAAAAAAATAGATTTGAGTTAAGACTTTAGCTCAAATCTACTTTTTTATATATGCCTTAATGGTATCAGCAACAGTAAACGTAACCTTATTAACGATTTTAT
>CAJKVD010000119.1 GCA_905203195.1 uncultured Clostridium sp.
TATCAAAAAATATTTGCTGGCATCATTGTTTAATGCACCATCAACAATGAATGGATATTATACGGCAGAAGTAAATCATGATATGCCACAATATGCACCTAGGAGGTAAGGTTATGGATAGAGCAAAAAGTTTAGTGGAATACATAATAGCAATTATAATGTTTATATGCCGAGTGGCAATTGCAGTACTGGGAAGTTTGCTAAAGATATTTTTAGTATTGACTATAGCAGTATTTAAAATTGTGTTTTCTTTAATAAGAGTTGTAGAGTATAATTAAAGACAGTTATTTATAGCTTGGGAGGTTTGCTAAATGATAAAAAAATTAAAAAGAACGCTGATAGTTGTGGGAATGTTTGTATTGATGATGGAAATTGGCACAAATATTCAGGTAAAGGCTGATACTTTGGGACAAGTAAAATCAATAAAAACAAAAACTAATTATAAGTATTATAAAGGCATAGTTAGTGCCAAGGATATGAGAAAAAAGAAAATTAAATACAAATATGGAATTAAAGCTTCATGGAAAAAGGTGAAGAATGCAAATGGATATGAGATATATGTTTACGGTGTTGCATCAAAGAAGTGGAGAAAAATTAAAGATACAAAAAAGACAAGTTATGTATTCACCAATTTATTAGAAAAGGACAAATTTAAATTTAAAGTACGGGCTTATAGGAAAATAAATGGAGAAAGAGTTTACGGTAACTGGTCAAAAAAGAAGACAATAAAAACAAATTCGGCACTTTATAAGACAAATAACAACTTTAAATTGCCGGGAAAATATTATGACAGATATGCAGCAGAACAGGCTTTTGTATTGCAGAATGAATATAGAAAAAGTGCTGGAAAACAAAGTATCGTTTGGTCGGATGTTTTATATGAAATATGTAAAGCAAGGGCAAAGGAACTTGTTAATGATTTCAGTCATAATAAATTTATAAGTACATCGACAGAGTTATTAGAAAAAAAGTATGGACTAAAAGATGGTGGAATACCATATGAGGGAGACGATGGTTATATACATTATCATATGTATGCAAATGCAGAAAATATTGCAATGGGGTATTACACATATAAGTCTGCTATGGAAGGATGGAAAAGTAGTCCGGGACATTATAGAAACATCATAGACGAAGAACATAGAGCAGGTGCCATTGCTTGCTATAAACAAAGTGGAAAAACATATTGGGTAGCAATATTTGGTGGAGTGGATTTAGATAAGGAAATAGGTAATGAGTAAAGAAGGATGTAGCGATGGTTTAATTATATTCTTGGCTGTGGTACAATACCTTTGAATAAAATGAGGGGAAAGGGGAAATAAATGCAAATAAATATAGCTATATGTGATGATGAACAGAAATCTTTAGACACAATCGAGGAAAAATTATATAAAGCATCAGAAAAATTGAATATTAAAATAGAAACTTATATTTATAATGATGGAAATAAAGTCTTAGATTTAATTTACAATGAAAAAGAGGATTTTGACATTTTGTTTTTAGATATTGATATGCCGAATATTTCAGGATTGGAAGTGGCAAGAAAGTTACGTGAAAAAAAAACAGATGTAATATTGATCTTTATTTCAGCACATGAGCAATATGTGTTTGACTCCATAGAATATAATCCATTTAGATATATTAGAAAAAGTAGAATAGATAAAGAACTATTGCTGGCTTTAAGAGCTGCATATTCTAGAATTGCTGAAATGCAGGATTACTATATTGCTGTTAAAACAGAAGAATCGGAGGTTAGGGTTAAGCATTCAGATATTATGTATTTTGAAACAATTGCGAGAAAGGTTGGAATTCATTTAAATAATGGAGAAGTATTGATTGTAAGAAAAACAATAAAGGAATTAAATGAAGAATTAAATGATGAGCATCTAATTAGAATACATAGTGGTTGTGTGGCGAATGTTAAGTATATTGATAAGTTTTCGAATTATGATATTACATTGGATAATGGTGAAAAGCTTATTGTAAGCAGAACCAGAGTAAAAAATGTAAAAGCAACGTTAATGAACTATTGGGGGAATAAAGCATGACAGTATTTTTTTGGATAATAGAATATATTGCAAGTTTTACTGAAATTGCTATGTTTTGCATTTTCTGTGGAACTTTTCTAACAAAAGAAAAATTAGGTGATCGGAAATATTTGGTGTTAGTTGGTTCGGCTGCTAGTGCACTATTAATAATTACATTGAATAAAATAGAAATATTTTCATTTTTTAATTCGATGTTAGTTTTATTAGTGATTTTCTTATTGCAGATATTTATATATAAAACCAAGATATGGTTATGTGTTGTGCTTACACTTGTTTATGCTGTAGTTGTGGCGGCATTTGATTTTGCAATTGCATATTTTACAGCATTTATAATACATACAGATGTCGACTTTTTGTTAAATAATCAAAGTTTTTCCAGAGTCTTGTGTATATTGTTATCAAAATCATTGTTAGTGTTAATTGTGCTTACAATGAGCAAGTTATTAAAGAAGTCAATAATGTTTATGAAAAAATATGTGGCAATTATATTTATTTATTCTGTTCTTCTTTTTGTTTCACTGTATGTTATAGTGGAAGTGAATATGAATAATAGAAATTCAAAAATAGAATTGTTTCTTGTAATTTTTTTTATTACTTCTATATTGATAGAACTTTTAATATTTTATTTTGTTATTAAAACAGGTGAAAGTTACGAACAACAACAAAGAACTAAATTGATTGCAATGAAAAATGATATTCTTCAAAAATCTTTGGATGAAACAGAGCAGGCATTTAAGTTGTGGAGAAGAAGCGTTCACGATTATAAGAATAACATAATAGCATTAAGACAGCTCGTAGAAGATGAAAACATAAAAGAAATAAAAGAATATCTTAATCGTGAAAGTGAATTACTTAATAAAAAAATGTTCTATATTAAAACAGGAAGTGATGTTGTGGATACAATAGTAAATACAAAGCAAAGTTTGGCTGAGGAGAAAGGAATTACTTTTGTAGTAAATGTTTCAATTACTGAGAAGTGCTGTTTAAGTGAAATAGATATAGCAAGTATATTGGGAAATCTTATAGACAATGCGATTGAGGCAAGCGAAGAGGAACAAGAGCCATATATTGATTTAACAATAAGGCAAGAGAAAACATTTATTGTAATTAAAATTATAAATAAATATAGTGGAAATTTTTCAAAAACATTGGAAACAACAAAGAAGAAGCAGGAATTTCATGGAATAGGAATAGGAAGCGTCAAAAGCATTGTTAAAAAGTATGAGGGAGTGTTTTCAATTGATAAAAAAGCCACAGAGGTTGTTGCTAAGGTATTGATTCCAATTAAATAAAGTGATGAAAAAATGTCGGTTAAATACCGACATTTTTTTGTTTGAAAAGATAAAATAAACACAAAAACATACAAAATAAACAACATTTCATTTTGAGAATGTATTTTGTGATAGTATTTAGTTGCGCAGAGAACAGAAACTTCAAAAAGGTTTTACATGTTCAAAGAGAAAGATGAAATATTTCATAAAAAAACTATCAGAGAAAGGGGAAAAGAGCCAATGAATGTTATAGAAACAGTACTTGAAGCTATAGCGGGACTTACGGTTGAAACAACTTCGTGCTTTGTATTTTATGAACCTAAAATACCAAAGGAACTAGTTAAGTTGAAAAAAAAGAAAAGTAGGTAGATATAAATGTTTAGATATTTTGCTGAGAATATTACTTTTGTATTGATAAAAAATAAGGTACTTAATATTGAAAAAAGGGATACATATATGTATGCAATAGAAGTTATTTTATTAAATTCAATT
>CAJKVD010000120.1 GCA_905203195.1 uncultured Clostridium sp.
CAAGTGCCTGAAATCAGTAGCTTTTAGTGGTGTACTTTTAATTCTGCCCTAATTCTGCCCTAATTTGTTCCCACAACCATTTATAATAAACCTATATAGAGAGCATCACTTTACTTGTTTAATTGCTCTTCTAATACACTCTTTTGTATTATCTGTCAAGACCACTATACTGCTAATTTTTTTATTGTCCTACGTTTTAATTTGTATTTTTTTACTGCATTTGTTGTTGAAATAATATTAGTATTTTGGTTTTCAATTTTAGTAGATATATTTTCTTGTTGTTTTTTGTTTTTCAAAACCATATTTTTTAGAACATAGTGCAATCTATGTCTTAAATAATCTGCTGTTATATTATTTCCATTTTTAGTCTTAAACATACTTTCATTGTCTAACAGCTTTTCGTCTGTAATTCCTAATTATTTCATTATTTCAGCTTTGTAATTTTCTAATGCTATTTTTAATATTGGCATAACTGGTACAATTCTTTCACTAGCCTCTGACTTTAATTCAGTATATTTTCTTTCTGACCTTACTCTATATAAGTCATCATCATATATATCAACTATTTGAAAACCTCTACTTACACTAATTCCATTTACTACATCATCTAAATCTTTCCATAAAAATCCTGATAGCTCACTTGCTCTGACTCCTAAAACGAATAATGTTAAATATGCGATTCCATTATATTCAGATAATAAAATATTAGTTACTGCTATTTGTTCTTCTATACTTAAATTTTTTCATTTATTTTAGAGGCTTTTTTAATATCTGGTCTAAAGTCCTCAATAATTTTTTATATTTCTTCATTGCTTAAAGTATAGTTATTAAAAATATTACTCATTTTATAATTCTCCTTTCATTTTCTTAATTTTATTTTCTATAGATTTTCTTCTATTTAATATTGTTCTTTCACTATTATTCAGAAGTGTTGCTACTTCTATATTTTTATAATCTTTTAGGTAAAACAAAAAGAACACCAAATTTTCATTAAAAGTCAATGTTCTTATTAGTTCAAATAGGCATGATTCTCTTAATAGTGAATCAAATTCCATAACAATATCACATTTTTGTTTATCTGTAAGAGGAGTCAATGATAGTATTTCACTGTGCGATTATAAGTAAATTAATATAAGAGAATGGAGGAAAATATGAAAAGTTTAATAGAATTGCAAAAAAATATTGATGAAAAGAAAAAGATACTAAATTTATCTGTAGAAAATGATGAGCCACAAGATGTTTTATACCAAAAAAGTATTGATACAGATGAGGCTATTGCAGAATATATGATTCACACTTTATATCAATTTTGCAAATCCATGAATATACATGAAGATGACTTATTATTTGGAGGTAATGTGGAAAATAATTATTCTGATAAAGAGATAATTGAAAATATAATTCAAAAATGTGATGAAAAACAGTTAAAAATAATCAAAGATGTTCTCATTGCAATGTTTTCTGATTTTAATGAATTAATAAAATAGATATTGACATTAAATGATTTAATGATATATTTAATTATATAATGAATTCATATATATTTTAGATACTAAATCAAAAAAATAAAGACTAATAGTAATACAAATATACTATCAGTCTTTTATTTTATGCTATCAGTAAATTTTTTTAGTAGTTCATCAGTTGATATTTCTAATGCTAAAGCTATACATGATAATTCATAATCTCTAACAGACCTTTTATTTTGTTCTATTCTACATAAAGACTGTTTTGAAATATCAACTCCCATTAGCATTAGCTTGTTTGATAAAGAAGATAAAGAAATATTTTTATTTGTTCTAATTTTTTTAAAATTATCAGAAATAACATTCAAGTTATTTTCATATTTTTTATGCAAACTCATAATTAATCACTTTTTTTATTATATAATAATTTGGATGTCATATTATAAACACTATAATGTTTATAAAAACAAGAAAAAATTATGGAAATTCCATTAAAATTATGCTATAATGAAGAACAATAATTATTAAGCCAATGATTAACCCCATAAATACGGAAGATAATAAGAATATAATCAATTTAGAATGGAGAATAAAATATTATGATAGGACTAAACGAAACAGAAGAGATAATAAGGCTAATTTATAATGGATTTGATATAGAGCTATTATCTTTTGAACTAGATATTCCAATTGAAAAATTGCAAGAATATAAAAAAAGATTAGAACTTCGACAATTTGCAAAGGAATCAATTAAAAATGGAAAAATTACGGAGGCAATAGATAAATTAAATAATTTTATAGAAACGACAGATAGTAACATTATAGAAAAAAATATATTATTAAAATTAAGAGCATATGCAAATAAAACAATTGTTAATAAAGAAGATTTGCTAGAAATAGAAAATGAAAGGAAAAAGCTAGGATTTTCAAGTGGCATAGATGAGGTATTGGAAGAACTAAATGTCCAAATACCAAAAAGAAAAAGTAGTAATATTAGAAAAAAAGAAAAACAAAATATAAAAGAGCCTATAACTGAAGAGGAACAATATGAAAATGAAGTACATGAAGAATATGTAAAACCAGATTATGAAGAAACAATAAATAGATATAAAACTGAAATTATTGCTAACCCACAAAAAGAACAAGAAAAAAGAAATCTAATAGCATTTGCCTATTTTAGGTCAGGAAAAATAGATAAAGCAAGAGAAGAACTTATAGCATTAGCTGAAGAAACAAGCAGTTATATGGCATATAGACAATTAGTACATATTGAGAAAAAAATAGGAAATTTAGAAGATGCAAAATTATGGGCATACGAGGCACTTGACAAATTTCCAAACAGTATTGAAATTAGAGAACAGTTAATATCTATAGCCAAAGAAGAAAGAGATGAACAAGAAGTCATAAAACAGTTAAGAGATATTATTGAAATAAACCCTAAAAATGAAAAAAATAAAAATAGATTAAAAACAATTATTGATAGAGAAGAAAGATAACTATATTTATATAGTTATTTTTTATTAGTGGTTGCAAATTATGTAAATTTATAGTATAATATTAGCTGTATTGGAAGATTTCCAGTGTATTTATTATATTTTGGCAATTGTTTAATTTGCTAAATATTGAAAGATCATGGAAATACCAAGATACATTTGTACCTATTAAAAACTTTTAACAATGAAAGGAGAAACACGATGAGTAAGTTTTGGGTAAAGGTAAAGTTTAAACAAGAAAAGAATGCAGAACATTTGATTAGAGCATTCTTTCAGGACTTTAATCCTACAAGTAGTATTGTAGTAAGAGGAAAAGAAGCAAAACTGGAGATTGTTTTTCGGGAGCCTCCTATGGCTATCATCGATGCAATAAACCATTGTGAAGTTATTGAACTGAACTACGGTAAGAACTTGAAAGAGTACAAAGAAGATGAAGACTTACAGGTTGAAGCAGAAAATGACTCTAAACAGAGAAATGTAGGAGTAGAAAGTTCCGAGAAAATTGAACAGACAAATGTAGAGAGTGAAAACTCCGAACAGCTTGAACAGACAAATGTAGAGAGTGAAAACTCCGAACAGCCTGAACAGACAAATGTAGAGAGCGAAAACTTCGAACAGTCTGAACCGACAAATGCAGAGAATGAAAACTCTGAACAGACGGAACAGCCAAAAAAGAAGAGAGGCAGACCAGCCACCAAAAAGTTAGAACCCAAGAAAGAGACAAAGTCAGAGCCAACTATAAATATTCCAAAATTAGAAGAAATTGCAAAAAAATCTAACTCTTTTGTAAATGTCAATAGTTTTTGTAGGATTTTGGCAAAAAAATATGTAGGTTTTTG
>CAJKVD010000121.1 GCA_905203195.1 uncultured Clostridium sp.
TTTTTATCATCTTATTTCCTCTTTTCCATAGTAATTATAATCTATAACATGATTTTTATTTTTTGAGAAAAACTATTGTCATTCATATAGTTAGTCTCCTAATTATATAATTTAACGTAGCCAAAATTGTAATTATTTTTCAATCACCCCTATTCTCTATTCCTTCTTTCATCAATAAATCCTAAAAACGTCTCTACTGCTTCTGGAGTTTGATGATTAAAGAACAAACTTTCTTTTTAATATAAACAACACCAGTTATATCATTTTCTTCAATGTTTTCAATTTTTATATTTTCTATAATCTCACCTAAAACTTACCTCTTGCTTCTTTTCCTTCCTCTTGATACCATACTTCTCCAAATAATACATCATCATTTAATTCTGCAAATTGGGGTGCTAATTTTCCTAGATTTTCTCTTCCTGCTGTTTGTTTTTTAATAATAAATTCCTCCTTAAAATTTTTTTGATTTTTTGAGTCTATATATTATATATCACTTTGAGTCTACTCTAAGTCAATATTTTTTACCTTTTTATTTTTAATTCTTCTATCTTTCTAATTCTTCTTCCGTAAATTCTTTTAATATTACTGCTTTTCCATGCTTTTGATTTCCTGAAAATATTCCATCTTCTTCTCTATGTAAATTTATAAATTCTGTAATAGTATAATCTTCTTTTTCTAATTGCTTTTGAACAATTTTTAAAGATTTTCTTTGCTTATCAGAAATTGTTTTGGGCATATAAAATATTCCTGTTTTAAATTCAGGATATGATGTATTTTCGATAAATACTATATGACCTGAATTTTTTATTTCGTAAAATATTCCATTAGAACCTTGCCCGTTTGATAATGCTTCTTGGATATTTTTATCGCTAGTTAAGTTTGTTTTTAAGAAGTCTTTAATATAAAAATAATGTGGTGCATCTTCTTCCTCTTTATATATTTTTTCTATAACTCCATCTTTATTTTTTCCGTCAACTTCTTTTTTTCCATATATTATTAGAATTTTTAATTTTTCTATTAAATCTTTTTCATTTTGTTCCATTTTCAACATTCCTTTCCTATAATTTTATTGTTTTTATTTTATCATATATTTTCTATAAATGGAATACTTAAAAAAATATCTGCCAAAAATGGCAGATATTTTTTAAGCTTCTTTTTTGTTTTTTACAATATCAACAACTGTTGTTATTGCAAATGTTACAATTGATATTCCTAATAAAATTAATATATAATTCATTTTATAATTTGATGCTGTTGGTACTAAAATTTCTCTTAATAATTTTATTGAATATGTCATTGGTAAATATGGTGATATTGCTTGGAATCCTTTATCTATTGTTTCTATTGGGAATGTTCCTCCCGCTGCTGCTAATTGTAGTACTAGTATGATAAGTGCTAAGAATTTACCAATATCTCCAAAGTTTCTAATTAAGAATTGTATTATACTCATAAATGTAATTCCTATTAATATGCTTGTAAAATAATATAACCCTATATTTTGTACATCATAACCTAATCCAGCTTTTAATAACATTCCTGTTATTAGTCCTTCAAAAGCTCCTATTCCAATATATATTAAGTTTTGTAATAATTTGTTTTTAGTTTTAGTTCCAAATATTCCAAATCTATCATCATGATCATAATATAAAACCACATAGCACATTAATGCTCCTACCCATAAACCTATACATAGGAATAAAGGTGTAAATGCTATACCATATGAATCTACTTTTCCATATTCTTCTGTCTTGATTTCTACTGGATTTTCTCCAAATTCTGCAATTCCTTCTAATGATTTTAATTGTTCTTTTGTATTTTGTAATCCTCCATCTATTGCTGTTTTAAATGTTTTTGCTCCATCTGCTAATTTATTGCTTCCTACATATGCTGAACTTGTTCCTTCACTTAGTGTGTTTATTGCATTATCTATTTTGTTTGAACTTGAACTTAATGTTTCTAATCCTGATGTTAATGTATTGCTTCCTGTTTGTAATGAATTTGTTCCTGTTGATAATGTTTCAATTCCTTTATTTAGTGATGTTGTTCCTTGTTTTACTTGTGTTAATGCAGTTTTTAAGCTTGACATTCCTTGTGTTAGTTTTCCTAAATCAGTTGTTCCTTCTGCTAAATTTTTAGTTCCTTCATATAAGCTATTAGATCCTTCTTGTAATTCTTTAGTTGAATTAATTAATTTGTCTGCACCTGCATTTATTGTTTGGTCATTTGATTGCAAATCTTCTTCACCTTTTTTTATTTCTTCTGCTCCTTGATTTAGTCCTGCAAAACCTTGATTTAATCCACTAGCTTGCTTTGCTAATTTTTGTAAGTCTGCATCTTCTGGATATTTTTTAGCAATTTCTTGTAATTTTGTTACCATTGTTGATGCTTGTTTTCCCATATTATCTACATTTGTAAAATAGTTATTTACATTTTTTATTAGTTTTCCTGTACCTGCAACATATTTTTTTGATCCTATTGCTAAATTATTTGTTCCTGTTGTATATTCTGTTACTCCACTATTTACTTTTTTGGCACCTACATTTAATTTGTTTATACCATCTGTAAGTTTTGTAATTCCTTCATTTCCTTGTGAATTTAATTGATCTGTACCTGCATTTATTTGTTCTATTGCATTATCTAAATTTTTACTTCCGTCTTTTAATGTATTAATTCCTTCTGATACTTGTGATACTCCATTATTTAAACTTTTACTTCCTGTATATGCTGATTCTACACCATTATTAAATTCGCTATAACTATTTGATAATTGTGTTGTTCCATCATCTAATTGTTTTATTCCATTATTTAAACTATTTGTTCCATCTAATATTGTTCCTGCTCCATCACTAATTGTTTGTAAATTGTTTGGTACTTCATTTAGTTTGTTTGCTAAAGTTGCTATTATTTCTTTATCTACTTTTGCTTGTAAATTTAATTCTATTGTTTTTACTGCACTGTTTACTATTTGTGTTGCTAAATAGTTTGTTGCTTGGTTTGGATTGTATGTTATTTGTGCTATTTGCTTATCTGTTGCAGATGCACTTTCTAAACATTCAGTGAAATTTTCTGGTATTTCTATTGTTGCATAATATTCACCTTTTTCCATTCCTTTTTCTGCTTCGTCTTTATTTACTTCTTGAATATTAAATGTTGCACTATCTTTTAGGCTTTGTACAAATTCATTTCCTTGATTTTTTTCATCTTTTCCTTTATCTGAATTTATTACTGCTATTTTCATATCACTTAAATTTCCATATGGATTCCAATATGATTTTAAATAGAAGAAACTGTAAATTAGTGGTATTAATAATACCACTACAAAAACTATTCCTATAAAAAACTTGTTATTTTTTATTTTTTTCATTTTTACCAACATCCTTTCTTAAACCTTTTTTTAAAATATCTGCTATAGTTTCTGCTATCATTTGTTCATTTAATTCTTTGTCTTTTGGATTCCATTCAATTATTAATGCTATATACATTTTATATATTAAAAATGTAGTTACATCTAAATCCTTATAATCTATAAAACCTTTTTCTTTTGCACTTTGCAACTTTGTTCTTATGTAGTTTTGAATTTTATTGTCTATTAAATTTAAGCTTTCTATAATAACGGGGTTTCTTAGCCATTCTGCTTCTTTTGCAATAATGTTTAAAAAATCTTGGTGTTTTCTATAT
>CAJKVD010000122.1 GCA_905203195.1 uncultured Clostridium sp.
TTTTGCAAACAATCCGTTTAAAGTATTTTCATTTGATAATTGTTCCAAACTATAATTAATTTTTGTTTTATTTTTTATTTTAATTACTTTATCATTTTGAATAACTTTATATAAACTATTTGGATTTATTTCAAAATTCCTTTTTCCAATTAAAATAATTTTTACAAATTCATTCTGGTTAAAATCTTCCCTGTTTATTTTTTCTATTAATTCTTCAATTGATAAAATATTTGTTACATCAATTTCTCTTTCTACAAATCTTTTATCATCCAAAGAAATAAATTGTAAATTAACATTAGAATTATTTTTCTTTTTATGAACATCACCTACAATCATACCATGTTCTCCAAGTTCATCAAATCCCATTGAAACAGTAGACCCTGGATATACAATTTTTTGGTTAGGTATATCATTATAATATAATTTATGAATATGTCCTAAAGCCACATAATCAAATCCTTTATCTTCCAATACTTTTTCTGAAATAGGATTATAATTATTATCTTTTAAAACTGCACCATTTAATGTTCCATGAACTACTAAAATGTTTATTTTATTAGGATTTTCTATACATAAATTTTCCACTCCACAACCATCACAATAAAAATTATCAAACCCAAAACCATAAATATCAACCTCATCAAAAGAAACCTTTTCCATTTTTGATCCAAAAATTTTCACATTATCGCTCCATCTATATTGACTATAATAAGAATTCTTTAAAAAAGGATCATGATTACCTGGTGTAATAAATATTTTAGTATTAGCTATTTCTTCAAATAAATTATTTACATATTGAATTGTAGATTTTTTTACAAATTTATTTTCGTATAAATCTCCAGAAATAAATAAATATGGTATTTGGCTATCTTTTACATAATCTACAATCTTTCTAAATACTCGTCTTTGATCTAATCTTCTTAAATCTCCAAAACCTTCTCTATCAGACAAATTAACAAATGGACTATCAAAATGTGTATCTGCAATATGTACAAATTTCATACCTTCACTCCCTTTAATATCTCTCATTTTCATATACTATAAAATTTCTAAAATCTCTTCATATAATGCGAACATTTGTATTGTATCATATTTATAAAAAAAGTCAAGAAAAAAGTAGAAATTTTTTATCATTTCTACTTTTTTAATCTAAATTAAACTTATAATATCATTCATCAATTGGTCCAAATAATTCATCAAACTTGGCCTCAAGTTCTTTCTGTAAATCATATTCATCATCTTGTGGAAGTACAGGGGCCTCATCTCCAAAATCTTCTAAAGAAGTAACATTTGTACCGACTTTTACTGGTATTTTTTCTTCTATTTTGTCAACATTTTGGGCAAGAGATTCTTTTTTCACATCTTCATCATCTTCAAACAAATCATCTAAAGATTCTACTTTTAAATCTTCAACTTTTTGTTCTTCGCTTTCTGGTACATATGGATTATATGGATTATACTTTCTCCATCCTCCTCTTTGTATTTCTCCAATATCATTATGACTAATTTCATGACTAGCTAATTCCTTTGCCATAGGATGTTTAAAATAATAAAATTTTGGTGCTTTTACAGGTTTCAAACCTTTAACAAATATAATACATTGATCTATATCCATTCTACGCAACTCATCCGGAGTCATTAAAGCACGCCCCATAACTTGATCTGATATGCTCTTTCCTGTTTTATGGTTTTCTTTATCCTTACTTATTGAAATACTATCTCTGCCTATTGTTTTCTCACCTAATTGCTTTGAAAAATATTCAACAGTTTTAAAAGAGTTACTTCCCAAAAATAAATGTGTATCACAATTTCCCATTATAGTCTCATAAGATTTTTCATAAACAGCCTCTAATTGATCTACATTTTGTAAAATTACACTAAATGAAATTTTTCTACTTCTTGAAGTTGAAATTTTTTTATCAAAATCAGGTATTTTTCCTATATTTGCAAATTCATCTAATATAAAAAATGTTTGTTCCTTCAATTTTCCACCATTTTGGTCAGCATAATCATATAATTGTTGTATCATTTGTGAAAAAAATATTGTTAGCAAAAAGTCATATGCAGTATGTGTATCAGAAGAAATTACATAAACTGCTGTCTTTTGATTTCCGATCTCTTCAAAGTCAATTGTATCTGTAGATGTTAATTCAGCTATTTCCTTAGAATCAAATTTACCTAGTTTTGATTGTAAAGTACTTAAAATAGAACTATATGTTTTTTCTGGTGCAATTTCAATAGATTTATAATACATCCTAGCAGGATGATCATATGGTAAAGCACTAATTAACTCTGTTAATAAATTACTTCCTCCATTTGAGTTTGCCGCTCTAACTAATTCCGCACAGCTAGCCAAATTTTGTTCTTCCTTTGGTCTTGTTGCCAATAAATAATAAATCAAAGCTTTTAACAGCATTTCCGCTGAATCATCCCAAAAAGGTTCAGAACTCCCTCCATCTGTTTTTTGACCTCTAATAATGGTATTTGCAATTACATCGACATCGATTTCTGAAGATATGTGCATTAATGGATTATATCCATCACTATATTGAGGCCTTACTAAATTTAAAACTTTAATTTTATAACCATGATCTTTTAAATATCCTGCTGTTCTATCATACAATTCACCTTTTGGATCTGTAAAAACATATGAACCTAGCATTTGATATGCATTTGGAATTGAATATGATGCTGATTTACCAGAACCAGAACCGTCCAACTACCAACACATTTACATTTCCTCTTTTATCTACAGGTAAATAATTATTTTCCGCTAAAATAATTCCTTTGTTTTTATTTAATATAGCATATTGTTCACCATGTTGGCTCCAATCACTTGAACCATGTTCTATATCTGTATATTCACTCTTGGGCGCAGACTTAAAAACGCCAATAATAAAAGCCACAATATAAATAATTGTAAATCCTAATAATGTAGATAAAAAATTACTTACTGCACCATTAGAAAATATACTTCCAAATGATTTAAAAGGATGAATTATATTTTTTGTAAAATTACTCAAAAACAAAGCAAGATCAAATGTATCACCTTTTCCCACTTGAAAAATAGAATACGAAAAAGGCGAAATAAATATTAAGACTAAAATAAGCCATAATATTCCGCCAACAATAAACTTTTTCCTATTCTTTTTTAATGCACCTTCTATTTTATAGTTCATTAATATCACCTACTCTTTTGTTAATAACTCTTAACCTCTATCTATTTCTGATTTATTATTTGATTCAATAACTTTAATACTTTTACCTCTGTTTTTACGTTGTTCATCAATTTTTTTAAACAATTCTGCATTAGCTTCTATAACTTGACCATCAACTATTCTAATAGCTAGACCTGTTTCTGAATCATATCTACATTCATTATCTCTAGCCACAGTTTGCACTAGTTCTTCCACAATATGTTCTGCAATATCATCTTTTTGTGCTATAGCTTGTACTTTTGTTGCATCCCCTGGTCTTTGACCATTTTTTAATTCATTTTGTACTTCTGCAAGTATAGAACAAACAATTTGTATTCTCATTTTTCCATCATCTTTTTGAGATTCTGTGCTCGCATTTACCATTTAAAACTTCCTCCTTAATAATCTTTTTTGTCTCTGATTTCAAAGGCAAAATAAGATTTATATGGTTTT
>CAJKVD010000123.1 GCA_905203195.1 uncultured Clostridium sp.
TTTATGCAACTCTACTTCTAAATTTTTCAATTTTTTATTTTCATCTTGTGTTATTTTCTTAACTGGCACACCAGTTGTAGATGCTATAATCTCTGCAATATTTTCTTCTGATATATTTATTACAGATTTACTATACTTATTTTTCCATTTAGTTTCTTCTTTTTCATACTTTTCACCTAACTCCATCTCTTTATCTCGTAATTTTGCAGCATTCTCAAATCTTTGATTTAATACTGCTTCTTCTTTTTCTCTTTTTACTTTTTCAAATTCTTCACCGTATCTTTTTTATTTTTTCTGGTTCAATATATGATTTTAGCCTAGCACGAGATGAAGCTTCATCTATTAAATCAATTGCCTTATCAGGTAAAAATCTATCATTTATATATCTTACAGACAAATCAACTGCCGCTTCTATAGCTTGATCTGATATTTTAACATTATGATGTGCCTCATATTTATCTCTAATACCTTTTAATATTTCAACTGTATCTTTCTTGCTTGGCTCTTCTATTTTTACCTTATTAAATCTCCTTTCTAAAGCTATATCTTTTTCTATATATTTTCTATACTCATTTATAGTTGTAGCACCTATTAATTGAATTTCTCCTCTAGCCAATAAAGGCTTTAAAATATTTGCAGCATCAATTGCACCTTCTGCCGCACCTGCACCAACAATTGTATGAATCTCATCCACAAACAATATTATATCCCCAGCTTTTTTTACTTCATTTAAAGCCTTTTTTATTCTTTCTTCAAAATCACCCCTATATTTTGCACCAGCCACCATTCCAGAAATATCCATTGTTACAACTCTTTTATCTTTTAAATTTTCTGGCACAGCCTCATCAACTATTTTTTGTGCTAATCCCTCTATTATCGCTGTTTTTCCTACCCCAGGTTCTCCAACCAAACATGGATTATTTTTTGTTCTTCTTGATAATATTTGAATTACTTTTTCTACTTCCGCATTTCTTCCTATTATAGGATCAATTTTTCCATCTTCTGCTTTTATAGTTAAATCTTCACCAAACTGATTTAATGTAGGAGTTCTGCTATAACTTCCTCTCTTCTTATTTATTTTTAATTTAGTATCTACATAATTATCATTTGATTCTATGTTTTTTGTTTTTTCAGTTATCTTTTCTCCTTCTTCTATCACATTTATTATTTCATTATATATTTTGGCAGAATTAATATTTAATTCAAATAATATTCTCATTGCTATACAATCATTTTCTTTTAAAATTCCTACTAAAAGATGTTCTGTACCTATAAAGCTATATCCTAATTTTCTTGCTTCTATAAAAGCATTTTCTAACACTTTTTTAGTTCTTGGTGTAAAATCTGTAACATTATCAATTGGCTGTTCATGTCCTATAAACTCATCTATTTTTTTAGCTACTGTTTCTCCTAAAACATCTTCACTATGCAACACCTTGCCTGCAACTCCGTTTTGCTCTTTTACCAAACCATATAGCAAATGCTCTGTTCCAACATAATTGTGTCCCAAATCTTTTGCAATATTATTTGCTAATTCTATTGCTTTACTAGAACTTTTAGTAAATTTATATGTCATACACATCCTCCTTTTCTATTTGCTTTTACTAGACTTTTTAGTCTTTTTATCCAATTCTTTTGCCCTTTGCTTTTGCTTTTCTGGAGGAAGCCATGCAAAATAACTTGATACAAATTCACCATAAACAGTTACATCTTCTCCAGCCTCCATATCAAATTGTATATCTTTTTTTTCTTTGTTATTCATAATATCACAACCCTTTCCTTATTTTCTTTATTAACATTTTTATCAATTTCTATACATATTTTTTATAAAATTACGTATAAATTTAAAAGGTGATATTATGCAAAAATCGCATTTTTTTGTTATTAAATTAAAAAGAAACTTTTTTGCAATTATTTTTATTTTTTTTGCTTTCAACCTTTTACTATTTTCAAATAATAATCTAGTTGCAGTTAAAAATGGCTTAACTCTATGGGCTACTTCTGTTGTTCCTTCTCTATTTCCATTTTTTGTTGCTACAGAATTACTACTACACACTAATATAGTAAATTTTTTAGGAAAATTATTAAATTATTTTATGAGACCCGTTTTTAATGTTGATGGTAAAGGTTCTTTTTGCTTTATAATGGGATTAATTAGTGGTTATCAAATAGGAGCTAAAATTGCTTGTGAATTTAGAAAACAAAATATATGCTCTAAAATAGAATGTGAAAGACTCTTAAGTTTTACAAATAATTCTGGTCCATTATTTATAGTTGGTACTGTTGGAATTAGTATGTTTGGTAATACATCTATTGGATTGCTATTACTTATTACACATATTTTAGCCTGTATTACTGTAGGAATCATATTTAGATTTTGGAAAAATAAATCACAACATAATAATCGATCATTTAATTACACCAACTCAGCTTCAAACAATACAGTAACATTTTCTAATTTAGGAAATGTTTTAAGTGAAAGTATTAATAGTAGTATACAATCAATCCTACTTATTGGAGGTTTTGTGGTTATTTTTTCTAGCATCATATCTATATTAACAACTAGTGGTATATTACATAATTTATCAATTTTGCTATTGCCTTTTTTTAATTTTTTACATATTGATACTCAATTTATTACCCCTTTATTAACAGGATTTTTAGAAATTACAAATGGTATAAAAAACATATCTATAATAAAAATTAAACATATTTCAGTTAATATTATTATTACCGCTTTTTTACTAGGATTTGGTGGAATTTCTGTATTACTACAAGTTTGGAGTATAATATCGAAAAGTAATTTATCTATAAAACCTTATATACTCGGCAAATTATTACATGGTACAATTGCTGCTTTATACACTTTTTTAGCTTTAAACTTTATCCCTTTTCTTAACTTAGATTTATAATTCTAAACCAATTTTTAATTTTTCTTAATGTTAAAATTCGTAATATTAATGTAAAAATTTTTTAGTTATAATTATTTCATATATTCTATTAAGGAGTTGATTTTTCATGGAACGTGATTTTAATAATTTTCCACCATATATGGATTCAGATTTTACTGATTTGTATCGTGACCCAATGTTTAACCCAATGATGCAATATGAGCAAGCATATTCTTATTATCGCTGTTTGTGTATGCAAATGGACTATAAATTAAAGTGTAAAGAATATGAAAAAATGTGTGGTACTCAATCAACCACAGAAAAAAATAATACTGAAAGAAGATAATTATTCAAAAAAGCAATTTTTTGAATTGATATTTTAAATGTTATATGTTATATTATATATATAAATTATATTATATATGTATTGCAAGGAGGAATCAAAATGGCACGAAAAAAGAAATTAACTAAAGCAATACGGTTAGAATCAAATTGGGATACTTTCCAAATTGAACATCCAGAAGTAAAAGTAACAAAAGATTGTAAAGGAAAAATTTTATCTTTTTCTTTGCCTGAAAATTACTATTTAGTATATTTACTTTTTTCAGACGATAAAACTGAAGTTACTCTTTTACGTTATATCACTCCAGAAGACACCTATGTAAAATTCCCAAAATGATAACTCGAGCGATGCTGATTCGGGGACGGAGCAAAAATCATTAAAATTTTAATGATTTTT
>CAJKVD010000124.1 GCA_905203195.1 uncultured Clostridium sp.
AAAAAAATTTATTTATGCTTGACTATTTTAATGATGCATGGTAATATATGCACAAGTTATACATCAAACTATTTTATATCTTATGAAATTTATTTCTATCTACGGCAAATTCGCCACAATTTCAAAAAATTTAAAATAAATACATTTACCAAAATAGTTTGAAGTATAAAACACACAAATATATAACAATTTAAAATTATAATTACATGATTGGTGGTGATTTACATTTTTCCAAAAAAACTTATATTAATAATCACATTTTTAACCATTTTCATCTCTGTTTTTTTCATTCCAGCAACACAAAATTCTTTTTCTTCTAATACTACCAACACTACTGAAAACTTTGAAATAAATCAAAACGGATTCACATGGCCAATTCCTGGATATACCCGACTTAGTTCACCATTTGGAAAAAGAAAAGCTCCAACAGGTGGAGCCTCTAGTTTTCATTATGGTTGTGACATCCCTGCACCACAAGGAACCAAACTAATAGCCCTACATAGCGGGCAAATCACATTTGCAAACTTTTTAGGAGCAGGTGGGTACACCATAACAATTTCATTTAACAATTATAAAGTTAGCTATTGCCACATTGACCCCAATTTTCTAGTATCAGTTGGAGATACTGTTAATCAAGGTCAAATTATCGCCATAGTTGGGCCAAAAAATGTTTATGGAGTACCACGGCAACAATTATAAAGATGAAAATGGACTCCCAACAAACGGGGCCACTACAGGCTGCCATTTACATCTTGGATTTAGAGTTGACAATCAATATGTAAACCCTTTAGACTTCTTTTAAAACTCATAATCTATTGCTTGACGATCCACTCTTATTTGTTTACACAAAGCAGATACCTTCACACTTTACCCCAAAATTAAAAGTCCAAGACATAGGCCTGGACTTTAGCATAATTATTTAGTTTCTTTAACTTCTTCTACTGGCTCTTCTTTAACTGTATCAACAATTTCTTGTGTTTCAACTGCAGTAGTTTCAACAGCTGGAGCTTCTTCTGGAGCAGCAGCTTCTTCAGCAACTGGTTCTTCTGCTAAATCTTCTTTTACTGTAATTTCTCTGTTTTCAATTCTTGCTCCAACTAATTCTTTAGTTTTAGCAGCTTTTCCAACTCTATCTCTTAAGTAATATAATTTAGCACGTCTAGCTTTACCAACTCTTACTAATTCTATTTTTTCAACCAATGGTGAGTGAATTAAAAATGTTTTTTCTACTCCTACACCATAAGATGTTTTTCTAACTGTAAATGTTTGGTTAAGTCCTCCACCTTGTACTTTAATAATTATTCCTTCAAAAACTTGGATTCTTTCTTTGTTTCCTTCTTTAATTCTTACATGTACTTTAACTGTGTTTCCAACTTTTAATTCCGGAATTTTATTCTTAAGTTGTTCATGTTCAATTGATTTTATAATATCCATTTTAGAATTTACCTCCTTCTTTACTTTCTTGAGCGGTACCATATAATAATTGGTACTTCATTTATTTATTTTTCTAAAATTTCTTTTTTAGATAAAGGATAATTTTTTAACAAATCTGGTCTTTTCTTTTTTGTTATATGTATAGATTGTTCTTTACGCCATTTATCAATATTTTCATGATGGCCAGATAATAAAACTTCTGGTACTTGTACACCTTCAAAAACTTCTGGTCTTGTATATTGAGGATATTCAAGTAATCCTTGTGAAAATGATTCTTCTTTTATTGACTCTCCTGTTAAAACACCATCTACATATCTACTAACACTATCTATTAAAGCCATTGCTGGAATCTCTCCACCTGTTAAAACATAATCACCAATAGAAATTTCCTCATCAACAATTTTGTCTAACACTCTTTGATCTATTCCTTCATAATGTCCGCATAATATTATTAGATGATCTTCTTTTGCCAAACTTTCTACTTTTGCTTGATTCAAAGTTTGTCCTTGTGGTGACATATATATTACTTTAGCATTTTCTATATTATCTATAGATTTATAAGCTTTATATACAACATCTGGCATTATAACCATTCCTGCCCCACCACCATATGGAGTATCATCAACTTTTTTATGTTTATTTTCTGAAAAATCACGTATATTTATTACATTGATATCTATTATATTTTTTTCCTGAGCTCTTCCTAAAATACTTTGATTTATAGGTTCAAACATTTCTGGAAATAAAGTTAATATATCAAATTTCATATTACACATCTAATCCTTCTAACAAATGTACTGTTATTTTATTATCTTCTAATGAAATATTTTTTATTACTTCTTTGATGGCTGGCAATAAAATTTGTTTACCTAATTCATTTCTTACAACATATATATCATTACTTCCTGTATTATATATATCTTGTAAAACCCCTAAAATGATGCCATCTTCAGTATAGACTTGCATTCCTATAAGATCTGCTATATAATAGCTACCTTCTTCTAGTGGTGCAGCATCTTTACGTTCTACTTTTAAGCTTGCATTTCGCAAAGTTTCTGCTTCTTCTACTTTGTCTACTCCTTTAAATTTTATTAATACCATATTTTTATGATATTTAATTTCTTCTATTTCATAGATTTTTTTATTATTTTTAATTTCTACATATACTTTTTTTAAATTGTCAAATCTAGTAATATCATCTGTATATGGAACTACTTTTACCATTCCTTTTATTCCAAATGTATTTACTATTTGTCCAATTTCAAAATATTCTTGCATGCCATTACTCCCTTATTCATCAAATTCAATATCTACTTTTTTTCTTTCTTTTGCAGCTACTGATTTCATAACAGTTCTAATAGCCCTTGCATTTTTACCTTGTTTGCCTATTATTCTTCCCATATCTTCTTTAGCAACATTAACTTTAAACTTAACTATTTTTTCATTTTCAGAATCTGTTGCCTCTGTAATTTTTACAGCATCTTGATTTTCAACTAAATGCTTTACAATAGTTTCTAAGATATCTTTCATATCCTACCTCCTATTTGCATTAAAACTATTTTGCTTTTTCTATTAAAGCTTTTACTGTGTCTGTTGGTTTTGCACCATTTTTAATCCATTTTTCTACTTTTTCTTTGTCTAAAACAACTGTAGCTGGATTTGTCATTGGATCATATGTTCCTATTTTTTCTACTATTTTACCATCTCTTGGGCTTCTTGAATCTGCTACAACAATATGATAAAATGGAGCTTTTTTCTTTCCTTGTCTTTGTAATCTGATTTTTACCATGAATATCACCTCCTTAAACTGATAAATCTTTATTTTTAAAATTTAAGATTTTTTAGTGTGTTTTCATCAATACCTTTCATTAATTTTTTCATGCCACCTTTATTATTTTTTAATTGCTTCATCATTTTTTGTGTCATTTCAAAAGATTTTATAAATTTATTAACTTCTTGTACTGATGTTCCACTACCTTTTGCAATTCTTTGTCTACGACTGCCATTTAAGATTTTTACATTTCTTTTTTCTTGTTTTGTCATAGAACAAATCATTGCTTCTATTTTTTCAAATTCTTTATCATCTACTTTTACATCTTTTAATTGATTCATTCCTGGAATCATTTTTAATAATGATGAAAATGAACCCATCTTTTTAACTTGTCTTAATTGTGCTAAATAATCATCTAA
>CAJKVD010000125.1 GCA_905203195.1 uncultured Clostridium sp.
TAGTAAACAAGAAAATGATTTAAGTGATGGAGAAGTATTTATTGTTACAGATAAATATGAAAATGATGATGAATATCATAGATATAAAGTTGCACAATATAAAAATAATTTAGAATGTAAATATATTGCATTTGAAAAAGAGTTTTTGCAAAATGTGAAATTGGGAGATGTCGTTAAAAAAATTGATGGAAAGTATATTTATGACGAAAAGGCTACGCAATATATAAATGATAGTATAAATGAGATTAAACAAAATATAAAAAGAAAAAGAGATTTTTAAGAATATATATTAAAAAGCACTAACAAATGTAGTGCTTTTTGATATATTTTGTGATTTATATATCTTATTTTATTATATCATCTTCCTGTTCTTGATCTGTTTGATTATTGAAATTAAACTCATCTTTTGGTAATTCTTGAGAATTAGCATAACGTGGATTTAAGTTTTCTGTTTTTTGGTCAATTATAGTTCCGTTTTCATCAAGAACTTTTTGTATAATTATATTTCTATTTCTTGTATCTCTAGCTGTAACTACGTGACTTTTTGTATGAAAACCAGTACTATTAAAAGAATCGGGCATTACATCATTATGGCTGGCTTGATGTTTTTGTTCTTTTATTATATTTGATACTTCAATTTGATCATTTGTTTTAGGGTCATATTTGATCATTTCTTCAGAACTTATGCAAGAGTATTCTGAATGAGATCCATCATTATAATAATTTAATCCTGAGATACTATTTTGTCTTTTTATAATGCTATTTTCTGAATAAGTGCTTTGTGACATTTGAATAATATCGCCTTTTTCATTTGCTTTTTGTAGTGTATCAGTTGTAATTTCATTTCCGTTTATTGTAAAACTGTCTAATTTTTTATTCATAATATTATTAATCTTTTTTATTCTATCCTTATCTTCATATGAAATAGAAGCTATTTGTTCATTTTTGTCAAAAATGTCATTATACATAGCATTTATAACTGCATTACTTAGTGATACACCTCTTTCACTTAAAAGAGCTTTGAATCTATCTTTAGGTGTTTCTGATATTTGCAATTTTTCTTTCCATACTTTATCAAAACCATTTGTTACTGTGGTTTGACTAGGCTCTTCTAAAAGTTTTACTTGATCCTTTTTTGAAAAAATCTCCTTTATTTTATTAATAGTTTGTTTTAATTTTTCTAATACGTTCATAAATAACACCTCTTATATTTTTATCTTATAATTTAATGATACTATAAAGAATAAAAATTGTAAATATATTTTGGAAAATTTTATAATAATTATATGGTGCCATCGAAGTAGTTATTTACAACTTTTTTGGCTTTCATAACGATTAATACAAATATCAATCAATTTACTAAAGTATATCATATTTTTGATAAATTGCAATAAAATTTGCTAAAAATTTTAAGGGTCATCTAGAAATAAGCATATAATATAGTTATTTTAACATATAAAAGCAGAAGAAAGCATAAGTTTAACTTATACTTTCTTCTGCTTTTTAGTTGAGTTTTACACGAAATCTTGGCTTTCCTAACAATAATGACATAGGAACAAGACTTACATTTTCTACATCTAGTTCCAATTTTTCTTTCAAAAAAGTCTCAACCTGCTCATTATCCATAATACACTCGACTTCAAACTCTCTAGGAAGTTCTTCGGAATCCCTTCCAAACATTAAGAACATTAAATCATTTACTATATTCCGTTCTTCTTCCTGGTCGTTTGATAGTACATTCTGGATTTCATTTAGTTTTTTCCTGATGTCCATACAATTTTCCTCCTTTACAATAATTATTGTTAAAAGTTACTATATTCAAAACTTGCATATTGCAAGATAATTAAATTATGAAAATATTTTACTATAAAATCTTGAAATATTCAATATTTTGAGTAATTTATTTCAAAATTACGTCATCTTATCTATATGCTTATATATTTTTATTTAACATTTTTTTATTCTCTTTTTCTAATTGTTTTAAGCTCTTTTTTGGTGTAGGTAAATCTTCTGGCATAGTTCCTCCAAGTTCTTTTATTGTTTTTCTTATTTTAGAACCAACTTCATAATGTGCCTTATTAGCCTCTTTTTCAGTTTGTATATTATCTTTTTTTAATTTTTGTTCTGTTTGGGAAATTCTAAATAAATTTGCAATAAGCTCATCACTACCCATATTGTCTAAAATATCTTCTCTATACCTTAATCCTTTTCTTTTTGCAATGTCGTCAGCTGTTTCTCCATTATATAATCCTTTATATCCTGCATTATGAAATTTGTCAAAATTTTTAACACCTGCATTTTTTGCAGTTTGATTAAGTGAGTAATTACCCTTTTTAGTTAAATTTCTTTGATAAAATCTCTTTTCATCTTCTGTTAGCATACTATATTCTTTTTCTGTAATTTCTTGCTTTCTTGTTTGAACTGCAAAATACGTTTGTGCAAGAGCAATTACTTTTTTTCTACTATCTCCATTTTGTGCTATTAAGTAACAAGCATAACGAGTTAATTTGTGGTCATTAATCTCAACTTCTGCATTATTAGCACGTTTTGACAACTTATTGACGTCAATAAAATGTTCAAACACACTAATATCACTATTTTGGCACGACATTTTAGCTTTATTAATTATTTTTTCAAAGTTTTGCCAGTTTGAGTATTGTAAAATAGGCATAAGCTCTCTAGCATACCAAAATTCAACGCCATTTTCATCAATATGTTTAATATCTTCAAATGATTTATTAGTCTTATCTATATCATTCAATAATATCATCTCCATTTCGTAATATTTTATTTTTAATTATTCAAGCATTATTATAAAACAATTGTTTGTAGATGTCAATCGTTTTTTTATTGAATTTTTATATTATTAAATAAATGTAGAGCAACTTTATTTCTGTAAGTCTGTTCCATTTCCATAAGTTTTGCCATAGCAAAATTTATAATAAAATATTTACTTTGTCCAAAATTTATTAATGTAGTTCCGTATTCTTCGTCAATTTCTTTTAGCTTTGACTCAAATTTATTATACATTTCTTTAATCATATCAATTAGATATTCTAATTTGCATTGTTCTTTTACTTTTTCCATATCAAAATACCGTCTTTTAAAATTTTGTATCATTGTTTTTATCATTCCAAAAATCCATATCTCCAAGTTCTATATAATTTCACAAGCAATATCATTTTGAGAATCACACACCTTTTGAAAATAGTCATCTATTTTTCTGTCTTTCCTAGTTTGCTTATTGTTAAACTCGATTCTATCTTGTTCAAATTCATCTAAATATACTTGCTTAACATCTTCTACAATATCATTAGTTCCATATATATTAGATATGTAAACATCATTAGAATAAATGAATACTAAAAAAGTAATATTTTTGACAATTACTCTATGTGGCTATATATATATAAGATTGGTATTTTTAATTTTTCTAATGCTACCAGTTATAAATGTAGGAGTAACTTTAGAAAATTCACATATAAATTCAAGCTTTTGTTTTAAACTTTTCTCAGATTGTAGTTCTTGCTTAATTATCTTCATTTACTTCCACCGTCCTTTCGCTTGGATGATTTTAATATTGTTTTTAGGCAACAAAAAAATCAACCAGATTATATTTTCTGA
>CAJKVD010000126.1 GCA_905203195.1 uncultured Clostridium sp.
ATCTAAAATGGAAGGTATTCGTAGAGGAATTAGAAAATTGGACAAATAAAAAAGGAAATAGTGTTTCTGACAGTCAATCTTATTACACTATTCCCTAGCAATACTACTTCGAAAGTAGAATTACATGAATATTATATCACATGCAATCTTCTACTTTCAACAAAAATGAAAATTTTAATGAAAGAAGGAGGATTTTTTATGCCTATCAATCAAAATTTATTTGAAGAAGAACTTGATGAGTTCTTTAATAATCTAATCAATTCATATCTAAACTATTTATCACAAGAAGATGAAATTTATAAGAAGCTTGGTAAAAATAAAAATTCTTGTATTGAAAATTTTCTAAAGGACTTTCCTAATACTAATGATTCTTTAGAAAAACTTATCAATTATATTTATTTAGAAAATGAATATGAATCTGATGTCTTATATAGACAAGGTTTTATTGATTGCTTTAACTTTCTAAAACTTCTTGATTACTAAATCAAGGAGGTTCAATATGTCAAAAAGAGGTCAAAATGAAGGGAGTATTAGACAAAGAAAAGATGGTACTTGGGAAGCTAGATATACTGTAGGTGTAAAAGAAAATGGAAAACCTAACAGAAAATCTGTATATGCTAAAACTAGAAAAGAAGTTAAAGATAAATTAAATGCCATTTTGTTATCTCTAAAGAATGGAACTTATACTAATTCAAATAATATATTATTCATAGATTGGCTTAGCAAATGGCTTGAAACTTATGCTAAGCCTAATATAAAACTTGCTACATATACAAGTTATGAAACATATATACGAGGTCATTTGAAACCTTATTTTTCTAATATAAAATTACAATCTGTTTCAGCAGAAATGCTACAAAAATTCTTTAATTATAAACAGAACAATGGTAGATTAGATAATCGTGAAGGTGGCTTATCAGCTAAAACTTTGAAAAATATGTATAATATGCTACATGCTTCATTTAAACAAGCATATATTAATGGATTAGTTCAAACAAATATCGTTGAAACTATAAGAACTCCTAAAATTTTCAGAAAAGAAATGAGAGTTTTAACTAGAGAAGAACAAAATAAATTAATTCATGTTGCTAGAAATTATAGATTAGGAATTGTTGTTATATTAGATTTATTTACAGGTATGAGATTGGGTGAAATCCTTGCTCTGAGATGGTGTGATGTTGATTTAAAAGGTCAAAATTTAATTGTTAGAAATAGTATTAAGAGATTATCTACCCATGAGAAAGCATCTAAAAATCAGAATAAAACTAAATTAATTTTAGATACTCCAAAATCTCAAACAAGTTATAGAGAAATACCGCTTCTCTCTCCTATTGTTAAAGAATTAAAAACTCACAAGAAAAAACAAAAAATTGAAATCCAATTAGCTGGTAAATCCTATATAAATAAAGATTTTCTATTTTGTAATCAAATTGGAGAACCTTATGATCAGAAAACTTTTTGGAAAGAGTATTCTTTAATGTTAATAGATGCCGGTTTACGAGATAAAAAAGAAAAACCAATTAGAAATAAAATTAAAAAGAATATAAAATCTAAACCCAAATCTCATGCTGATAAAGTTCAAGTTACATTCCATACTTTAAGGCATACTTTTGCAACTAGAGCAATTGAACAAGGTATGGAAATTCCAGTACTTAGTAAAATTCTAGGACATGCTGATATAAGTACCACTTTGAATAAATATTGCCATGCTATTCCAGATAGGAAACGTGAAAATATGGAAAAAATCGAGTGTTTATATGATGATAGCCTAGATGGTGGAATCTAGGCTATTTCTATGTAAATAATATTTTTTATCATAAAAATTCCTTATCCTGTTTTTCTACAATAATTATCTCTCATCTATATCTATTTCCTTATATGTATATTGGGCTACTTCACAATTTCCTAAGCATAATGGAAATAGTGTGTCCATATCTGGTATTCCTTCAAAATAACATTTTACTGGAATGCTAATTCCTCCGTGAGCTACTATTAATATTCTTTTTCCTGCATACTCTTTTCGAATACTACTTAAAAATTTATTTACTCTATCAAAAAAGTCTTTTATATTTTCTGCTCTTTCATATTGTAGATTTTGTTTATAACTCCAAAAAGCATTAAAATCAAAATCAGTATTAGGCATCCCCTCAAATTCTCCAAAATCCCTTTCTGAAACTCTTTCGTCAATTATGATTGGAATGTTTCTCTCTTGATTTATAATATCTGCTGTTTGCTTTGCTCTTTTTAATGGAGAACACAATATTAAATCTATTTTTTCATTTTTTAAAGTATCTCTTGTAGCTTCAGCTTGTTCAATTCCTTTTTTATTTAATTCAATATCAGCTTTTCCTTGTACTTTCTTTAGCACATTCCAATCAGTTTGTCCGTGTCTTGTTAATAATATTTCCATTATAAACCTCTTTTCTAAATATTCTCTTTCAATAATTTATCCAAAAATACTGCAACACCATCTTCATCATTAGATAATGTAATTTCATCTGCTTTTTCTTTAACAATATCAATTGCATTATCAACAGCAACTTTATATCCTACTTGTTCAAACATTGACAAATCATTATTATCATCACCTATCGCAATAGTTTCATCTTTTGCAATTTTTAGAATTTTTAGTAGTTTTTTTACTGCATTTCCTTTATTTGAATCTATATTAGCTATATCGCAAAATATAGTATTGTTATCTTTAAATTTAATATCTAATAAACTTTTATGCCTATTTTTTATCTCTACATTTTCTACTTTTTCTATTTTAGGTATTAAGTTTTTTATTTTATCAAAACTACTATCTGCAATGGTACATTGAACAACATCATTTTTATATACAAAATCTCTTATATTTTCTTCTAATTTCTTTTCTTGTTCTGGATGCTTTACTTTATTAACTACTCTGCCCTCTCCTACATTCATAATATATCTAACATCTTCTGGATTAGCAATTTCATAAAGTTTTATCAGAGCCTCTTTATTCATTTTATTAACATATATAACTTTATTTTGTTCATAATCATAAATATTGCCACCACTTGAAGTAATAATATATTTACTAGCAAAACATTCTCTACTTATTTGCTCTGTATATTTTCTTGGTCTTCCAGAACATAATATAACTAATATTCCTTTTTCAGTAGCTTTTTTTATTGTATCTATTGTTTTGACTGAAAGATTTTTGTTACTATCTCTTAATGTTCCATCTATATCTATAAAAATTGCCTTAACCATAAATTTCAACTCCTAATAATCTAAATTTAATCTTTATCATAAATACTTTTTCTATGATATTTTTCTGCATTTAATTTTTCTTTTAAATATATTGACTTTTCTAAATCAATATCATAAACATTCGCTAGACAAAGAATATAGTATAAAACATCATAAAGTTCTTCTTCAATAGTTCCTTTTATATTATCATCAACCATTCTTTTATCTTTTCTAATACATTCCGAAAGTTCCCCTGCTTCTTCTATAAATTTCATAAAATATCTATCAGATATTTTACTATCACCTATTGTTACGCCATCTATTTCTTTTATTTTTTGTTGTAGTTCTGTTAATGTCATTCTATTCATTTCTATTATCCCTTTCCTAAACATCAATTATTATCTT
>CAJKVD010000127.1 GCA_905203195.1 uncultured Clostridium sp.
TTTCAATAAAATTAATTTCTTCCATAGATTGACCAGGAAAGTAGGGACTAACTAATTCAGGAAAAATAGTACCCATTTTTAAACCAACACAAGGTTTAAAAGTTTTATCCATATATTGAATAGGAACATAACATTGAGCTAACATAGGATCTTCAGGAAAAAGATTAAGTTCTTCATCAAAGCCACAATTACAGCTATCATACATGTCATCTGAATAAGAAACAACATTATCACATTTAGTTTCCAAAATATCTTCAGATGTATCACAATCATTATTCATATTATTGTTCATACAACAACAATTTCTAGATCTTCTAAACATTTAAAAATTCCTCCTTTTAATTACATTATATGCAAATAAACAAAAAAATGCGACACAAAAGTAAAACTAAAAAATTTCAAAAAAACATAGTAAAATTAAAAAATATGTGATATACTAACAAACAAGAAACTAAAGTGGAGGGAAAAATATGAAGCATGCAAAAGAAACAAAAACATTAAAAAGTAATGTAATAAAAAGAAGAAGGATGGCATTTTTAATAATTGTAGCAATAATTGCAATTTTAATACTTGCATATATTGCAAATGAGTTTATAATATTAGGGAAAAATAAAACAACCAACTTAATAATAAATAATAGAAATGTAACAGAAAACTTAAAGAAAAATATTTTAATACAAAATGGAGAAATATATTTATCTAAACAAGATTTAGGAAATTTTTTCGATAAATATATTTATGAAGATAAAGAGACAGAACAAATAATTACAACATACAATAAAAAAATTGCAGAAATAGGATTTGAAAAAAATATTATAACAATAAATGGTTCAGAAAAAAGTACATATTCACACGCAA
This sequence comes from uncultured Clostridium sp., assembly GCA_905203195.1. GTDB lineage: Bacteria > Bacillota > Clostridia > TANB77 > CAG-508 > CAG-269. The sequence continues at coordinate 859 of CAJKVD010000127.1, forward strand.
TAAATCAAGATGACACAATATATATACCGATAAATGAGCTAAAAGACGTTTATAACATAGAGATTAATTATATAGAAAGCACAAAAAATTTAGTAATAGATTCATTAAATAAAGAGCAAAAAAAAGCAGTTGTAAGTGCTAATTCATCAATAAAATCCACTAAAAAATTCATAGCAAAAACTGTAGCAAGAGTAAAAAAAGGCGAATGTGTAATAATTATATCTAACGAAAATGGGTATGCAAAAATTCGTACAGAGGATGGCAAAATAGGCTATATAAAATCTAAGAAAATAGATAATGAAGTTACAGCAAGACAAAATATGGAACAAGAAAAACAAATAACAGATAAAGTAAATCTAGTATGGGATTATTATTCACAAGTAGCAAGTGCACCAGATAGAACAGACACTCAAATTGATGGAGTAAATGTAGTATCACCATCATTCTTTAATATTGATAAAAATGGAAAATTAACAGAAAATATTGGGAGCAGAGGACAAGCATATTTAGAATGGGCACGACAAAATAATCGTAAAATTTGGCCAATGGTACAAAATTCAGGTGATAGCACAATGATAGATACAACTTCTAAAATAATGAATAGTTATACAAAAAGAAAAGAACTAATAGAATCAATAATTAATGTATGTATAAAATACAAATTAGATGGAATAAATATAGACTTTGAAAATATGAGAAAAGAAGACAAGGATCTATATTCAAGATTTATAATAGAACTAGAACCAAGCATGAAAGAGCTAGGCTTAGTAGTATCAGTAGATGTAACTGCACCAGATGGAAGTGATACATGGTCTTTATGCTTTGACAGACATGTAATAGGTGATGTTGCAGATTATATTATATTTATGGCATATGACGAATATGGAGAGTCAAGCACAAAATCAGGAACAACAGCAGGATACGATTGGGTAGAATTAGGATTAAAGAAGTTTATAGAAACAGAAGAAATAGAACCAGGAAAAATAATACTAGGAGTACCATTGTATACTAGGTTATGGACTGAAGATAGTTCAGGGAAAGTATTAAAAAAATCAGTAATTTCAATGAAAGACATTGAAAATACAATTCCATCAGATGTAGAAAGAAAATGGGATGATAAATTAAAACAATATTACGTAGAATACAAAGATGGCAATAACACAAATAAAATGTGGATAGAAGACTTAAAGTCATTAAAGGAAAAATTAGGCTTAATATCTGAGTATCAATTAGGAGGACTAGCATCATGGGAAAAAGGCATGGAAACAGATGATGTTTGGAATCTATTTAAAGATGCTTTAAAATAGCCATATAGCTTGACATTCAGAATGTCGAAAGCTATAATGATGATGAAAGATACATTTGGAGGTATTTAAGGCATATGCAGAATCAAAATATATACTATACAACAGACAAATACAATAATATAAAAGATGAAGAAATTATAGTAAAAATAAAAAATGGAAACGAACAAGCATTAACTTATTTATTAAATAAGTACAAGCCATTAGTAAATAACAAGGTAAATAAATATTTTATAATAGGCGCAGAAAAAGAAGACATTATACAAGAAGGAATGATAGGTCTATACAAAGCCATAAAAAGTTTTGACATGGAAAAGCAAAATACATTTAAAACATTTGCTAATATATGTATAGAAAGGCAATTAATTACAGCAATAAAAACATCTACAAGGCAAAAGCACATGCCATTAAATACATGTATTTCATTAAACACATCAGCATATTCAAATGAAGATGATAGTATAGAATTATTAGAAACTTATAATAATAAAACAATAGAAGACCCACTAGAAACAATGATGAAAAAAGAATATTATAAAGAAATCAAACAAACTATAACATCATCATTAAGCAAATTTGAAAAACAAGTATTAGACAGATTAGTATTAGGGGAAAGTTACGAAACAATAGCCAAAAGATTTGACACACCAGTAAAATCTATAGATAATGCAATACAAAGAATAAGAAAAAAAGCAAATAGCAGAATATAGTAAATAATCTTTACATAATTTGCAAAAAGAAACAAAAGATGTTATAATACAATATGTAAAAAATGTAATATGTTTTGGCTATAGCCAGAAAGGAGCAAAGATTTTAGATATGAAGCAATATTTCTAAATTATATTTTATAAAAATCTTGTATGCAAAAAATACGTTAGAGATAAGTAATTCAAATATTTAGATTATTTAAAAGCAGAGTAACAATTTTGCAAGGAGAAAATAATATGGATAATGAAATTACATTTATAAAATTAGACGGAAAAAAATTAACTGTAAAACTAAAATATGGATGGACAATATCAGATTTTGCCCAGAAATATAATTGTACAGAAGAGACATTCCTAAGATTTTTGGAACGGAATTTTAGTAGTAAAGCATACAAGAATATATTAAATTGTTTAGAAAAAAACAAAAAGAAAATTAGGCAACCATTTAAAACCAAAAAAACAATCGACTTAAATAGGAGAGAGATTAATGTATTGGAAAAATTAAATTCAGCATAATTTAGGAGTATAACAAATATTAAAAGTCTTAAGAGAGGGGAATTATTCCCCTCTTAAATTTTAAACAAAAAATTTTAAACAAAAAATTTTAAAAAGTCACTTAATTGCCACTTTAAATGTGTTATGCTATAAATGTAAAAGGAAAGGAGAAGGGGTTATGGAAATATTAAGAGTAGAAAATTTAAGCAAAGTTTATGGCAAAGAGC
>CAJKVD010000128.1 GCA_905203195.1 uncultured Clostridium sp.
TGAAGCTGCTGCAAATGAAAAAGGTTATCAGTATATATGTGGAATTGATGAAGCGGGAAGAGGACCTCTAGCAGTTCCTGTTTTTGTTGCATGTGTTATAATGCCAACAAATTCTATGATTGAAGGTGTAAATGATTCTAAAAAAGTTTCTGAAAAAAAGAGAGAAGCTTTATATGATGTAATAATAAATGAAGCAATAAGCTATTCTGTTGCAATTATTGGACAAGATGTTATTGATAATATAAATATTTTGAATGCAACTAAAACTGGAGTAACGCAGGTAATAGAGGGGTTAGATGTAAAACCAGATCTAATTATTATAGATGCACTAGAACATATAGATACTAAAGGTGTTCCATATGAATCAATAATAAAAGGAGATGCTAAATGTTATTCTATTGGTGCGGCGTCAATAATAGCTAAAGTAACAAGGGATAGAATTATGAGAGAATGGGATAATATATATCCTCAATATGGGTTTGCACAACATAAAGGTTATGGTACAAAGATGCATATGGAAGCAATACGTGAATATGGTTTAACTCCTATACATAGAAAGAGTTTTACTAAAAATATAGTACATAATTAAAATATGTGAAAGGAAAAGCTATGAATATACTAGATATTATAGAGAAAAAGAGAGATAAAAAAGAATTGACAGAAGAAGAGATAAAATTTTTTATTAAAGGATATACTTGTGGAGAAATTGCAGATTATCAAGCTTCTGCTCTTGTGATGGCAATTTTTTTAAATGGAATGACAGATAGGGAATTGACATTTTTTACTATGGAGATGGCTAATTCAGGTGATATATTAGATTTGTCAAAGATTGATGGTATAATTGTTGATAAACATTCTACTGGTGGAGTTGGCGATAAAGTATCAATTATTTTGTTACCCATTATTAGTTCATTGGGCGTAAAGGTTGCTAAAATGTCTGGACGAGGTTTAGGATTTACAGGAGGAACCGTAGATAAATTAGAATCAATACCTGGGTATAAAACACAAATTTCAGAAAATGATTTTATTAATAATGTTAATAAAATAGGTATTAGTATGATTTCACAGACTGCTAATTTAGCACCAGCAGATAAAAAATTATATGCTTTAAGGGATTCTATTTCTTGTGTTGAGAATATACCTTTAATTGCTTCAAGTATTATGAGTAAAAAAATTGCTAGTGGTGCTCAGAAGATTATGTTAGAAGTTACATATGGTTGTGGAGCTTTTATGAAGACAAAGGAAGAGGCTAAAAAACTTGCGGACCAAATGGTTAGAATTGGAAATTTGGCAAATAGAGAAACTAAATATATTCTAACTAATATGGATCAACCGCTAGGATATTCTGTGGGAAATACTTTGGAAATAATAGAGGCTATTCAATTCTTAAAAGGTAAAAAAATGGCAGAAGATTTAAAATCTATTATATTAGAATTGGGTTCTAACATGATTAAATTAGCAGGACTTGGTGACGACTTGGAAAAAAATAAGGAAAAAATGTTAGTGAATATTTTTAATGGAAAGGCATTTGAAAAATTTTTACAAATGGTTAAAGCACAAGGTGGAGATATTACATATTTATATGATACTAGTAAATTTGAAAAGGCAAAATATGCAATAGATGTTTTTAGCTCGATGGATGGTGTAATAGAAAAGATTCCAGCTGATGTTGTTGCTAAATATGTTTGTGGATTAGGGGCTGGTAGAATAAAGAAAGATGATAAAATAGATATGTCTGTTGGTGTTGTTTTTTATAAAAAAGTTAATGATATTGTTTCTTCTGGTGAAAAAATGTTTACTGTATATTCTAATTTTGATATAGATGATACTGATGCTAAGAATATGGTTATTTTAAAAAAATGTTGAAAAATCTTTATTAAAATGTTATAATAAATATGGATTTTGAAAGTTTGTATTAAACTTAGAAGGGAAGGAAAAAAGATGAAAAAAGATAAAAAAGAAAAAAATATTCAAAATAAAAAAAGAAGAGAGTATAATGCAGGAAAAATTTTTGGTAAGATAATGGCTGGAATGTTACTTATATTTATGGTAGCAGGTACATTTGCTACACTTATTTTTGCTTTACAATAATTGGTTATTATAAAAAGAAGGAGGGTATGCTAGTTATTAAACTAGCATAAATTGGTATATATGAGTAATATAGGAAATGTAGGAACAGTTGGAGCAATAACGCCTGTTAAGACAACAAATTGGGCAACTTTTTATTCTGAAAATATTTTAGGGTATTTCCAAAATTTAAAAGGCAATCCATTTGAATTAGTTACATTAGTAATTGACTTAGCAATTGTTATTTTTTTACTTTATTATTTTTTTAAAGCTGTAAAAGGTTCAAGAGCATGGCAATTAATAAAGGGAATTGCATTATTGCTGGTTGCAACTTGGATAAGCGGATTTTTAAATTTGAAAATTGTAAACGCTATTTTAACAGCGATTATGAATATTGGCTTAATAGCAATTATTGTTATTTTTCAACCAGAACTTAGAAGAGCATTGGAACAGTTAGGAACAAATAAATTTACTAAGTTTCTTGGCTTAGATTCTGATTTAGCTGTTAAGACTAAAGAAGACATTTATAAAGTAGTAATTGCTACAGAGGAATTGGCAAAGACAAAAACAGGTGCTTTAATTGTATTAGAAAGAGATATTAATATACAAGATATTGTAAATACAGGAGTACCAATGAATGCAGAAGTTTCACCACAATTACTTGTAAATATATTTGTTCCTAAAACACCTTTACACGATGGTGCAGTTGTAATTAGTAATAATAAAATAGCTGCTGCTGCTTGTGTGTTACCATTATCTGATGAGGTTGATGTTGGAAAAGGCTTAGGCACAAGACATAGAGCAGCAATAGGAATTTCTAAAGAATCAGATGCTATTGTAGTTGTTGTATCTGAAGAAACTGGTAAAGTTTCTGTTGCTAAGGATGGTACTTTAATAGCAGATGTTAGAGAAGATGTTTTAAAGAAAATTTTGATTAGTAATATTGTTACAAAAAGATTTACTAATCCTAATGTACAAAATAATAGTAGATTTGCAAAAATAAGAGAGAGAATTGTTAGAAAACAAAAAGATAAAAAGACGAAGAATTAACTTAATAGAAATGAGTGTAAAAATGAGAAATATAAAACTGACAATAGAATATGATGGAAAAGACTTTAATGGATGGCAAAACAGCCTAACAAACTAAATATACAAGGAGAAATAGAAAGAGCAATAGAAGAAATAACAGGAGAAAAAGTAGATTTAATAGCTTCAGGAAGAACAGATGCCGGAGTACATGCCTTAGCACAAATGGCTAATTTTAAGACAAATAGTAAACTTCCAGTAGAAAAATACCCAATAGCATTAAATACAAAATTAAAAAAATCTATAAGAATACAAAAAGCAGAAGAGGTAGAAGAAAATTTTCATTCAAGATACCATTGCAAACAGAAAACATATAGATATATTATAAACAATAGTGGACAAGGTTCTAGCATATACAGAAATTTAGAATATTTTATCCCAAACAAATTAGACGTAGAAAAAATGCAAGAAGCAGTAAAA
>CAJKVD010000129.1 GCA_905203195.1 uncultured Clostridium sp.
AGGAAAAACGACATTTTTCTTTGCCATTTTCCTACATATTATTTTACCATTTACATCTTTTGAACATTTTGCTGAATTAGTAGCAAAATGGTTGGAAATGGACAAAAGGAAAGAATTCTTTAAAAGTTTGATAATAGTATCAGCAGAAGTTGATAAGATTACATGGAAAGAATTAGAAAAAGCTCTAAAAAATAAAAATGTTTTTTATACACAGTGGGACAAAATTTGGTCTAGACAACAGGTTTCCGAAAAACTGAAAGAATATTCAGCAACAATGCTGTCATTTCTGAATGTAACTAAAAAGTATAAAGAGTATTCTTTTAAGGAAGTAGAAGAATATTCTACAGAAGAAAACTCTAGCAAACAGGACGTGGAAAAGACAACAACAAATTTTGAAGAAAAAACTGACAAATTCAATGAAACAGTCTTTCCTAAACCAAGAGTAAAAATGGAATGTATGCCAGAAATTAAAGAGTTTGAGGAAACATTAGCAAGTGTCGATAAAACACAGCCTGTTGAGGAAAGAGTTCGTTATGTTTTAGGAGCAATGGGATTAAACAATATGTCTGTAAAAGAACAGAAACAAATTGTTGAAATCGCAAGTACAGCTGTCAAAAAAGGAAGAATGGCTTTTGATATTATTTTTGTAGAAGCTAACATTCCTATTGAACAAACCATGACAGTTCGTATGAAATTTTCAAAATTTGTCAATGATTTTGTGCAGAAATATGAAAGTGGTAAAAAAGTAAAACTTTTGACTTTCCTTTCAGAGTTGCAGAAAATTATTATGTTTGAAAGTGAAATTGAAAGTTTCTCAGACTTTACCGACTTGTAATCTTGGTATTGAGCAAAAACTTCACTAGATGTATCGGTGGAGTTTTTTGCTATTTACATAACTTTACAAAAATATAAAATAGTGATATAATAACTATATTGTTTATATATATAAAGAGGAAGAATTTATTTCTTAATTCAAACACATACACATAATTTCTGTATGTAAGCAATTTAGAATGATTTTTCTACCGAATGTACTATAAGCAAAAAAAATAATCAGGAGGAAAGTACATATGTCAGATGAAACGGCAGTAGCAAGACGGGAAAACAATGTAATAACAAGACAGGAGGAAAACTCAACTACCGAAAAACTTTTTAGTGAGTTTAACAAAGTATTTGTTAGTGGCAAAATTGAGGCAGAATTCGAATACAGTCATGAAGTACAGTGGGAAAAATTCTACCGAACAAGAATCAGAGTAGAAAGATTAAGTGGAACAGAAGATTTAGTTCCAATAATTGTATCTGATTTACTAATAGAACGAGAAAGAATGAAAAATTCACTCAAAGGTAAGTGGGTAGAAGTAGCAGGACAGTTCAGATCACATAACAAAGAAGGAGAAGATGGTCGTAAACATTTAGAATTATTCTTATTTGTAACGGCAATTAACATCTATGAGGATGAAGATGAACTTGAAGAAACAACAAATGCCAATTTAATTTATCTTGATGGACACCTTTGCAAACCACCAGTATACAGAAAAACACCTTTAGGTAGACAGATAACTGATTTGCTCATTGCAGTAAACAGGCCGTATGGAAAATCGGATTATATTCCATGTATTGCATGGGGACGAGTTGCTCAATGGGTAAGTGAATTTGAAACAGGAAATCGAGTAAAACTCTATGGCAGAATCCAAAGCAGAGAATATTTTAAAAGATATTCGGCAGATTCAGATGCAGTAGAACACAGAATCGCTTATGAGATTTCAGTAATGCGAATGCAGAGAGTTGAAGATTTGAGATTAGAAGGATAATCTGATAGTAGAGAAATTGTCTAAAGAGAAAGAATTGGAGCATAAGAAAATGCTCCCATTTTCAAATAATATAAAACTTATTGAAAAAACAATTGAGTTATGCTATAATTTCAATAAATTTACGATATTCACAAAAGATATATTCTAAAACACATAATGAAAATAAGAAATCAAAAAAGTGAGGAAATGTGATAATATGATAAAACATAGCGAAATAGAAGAAATTAAAAAACTTATAAAGAATGGATTTGATTTAGAATTGATGTCTTTTGAATTAGATATACCAATTGAAGAGATTATGCAATATAAATTGGAATTAGAAAAAACAAACAAGTCTAAACCTATAAAAACTTATAGTGCTAGAGAAATAATTGATAATAAAAATAAACAAGCTCATTCAAAAATGCAACAAATGAGAGAACAATATAAAAGACTATTTTTTAAAGTCGATAAAGTAGAGGTTAAAACACCAAAAGAATTAACAAACCAAGAAATTGAATTGATTAATTCAGTAATAACAGAAATTGAAGAAATAGTAAAAGGTATGAAAAATATTTCTAAAAAAGAAAGAAGAAAAGGAGCTAATGTAATATTAACTAAAATAAAGAAAATAGAAAATTATCAATTAACTATTGAACAGTCAGAAAAATTACATTCTTTAATTCAATCAGAAGAATTAGAAAAATTAAATCTAAATACAACAGATAAAATTGATTTTTATATTAATAGAACTAAAAAAACAATAGTAAAAAAATTAACAGATGCTATTGATATTGCTCAATTGCAAACAGAAGATTTACAAGAATTAAAAATTTTGGAAAAAAAGCTAACAACAAAAATGCAACAAAGTAATCAAATTTATGTAGGGGCTGTAAAAAGTAGAATTGGAAATAAAATATTGAAAATAAATCAGAAGATGGTTTTTGATAGAATTAGAAATGATGTACCTACAGATATAGCTTTTATTATTACAGAGATAGCCAATGGCACATTAGATACTGAAATAGCAAATAAAATTATTGATAAAGAAGCTAAAAAAAGAATAGAAAAAAAACCAAAAACTAGATTTTCATTAACAGAGGAACAAGAAAAAAAACAAATATTAATACAAATAAGAACAGTTTTAATGGAACAACCAGAAAAATACCATATAGAAAATCCTAAAGTAACAATTAAACAAATGCAAGAATTGTGTGGAGGAGATTTGGAACAGTCAATAAGAACAGTTGTAAATAATTTGATTTGTAGTAAAGATTTTAAAAGAGCAAAAGAGGTTTGCGATAGATTTTCTATTAAAGATAACGATAATCAAATTCCAAAATACATAAGAACACTAAAAAATGGAATAAGAAATGCAGAAATTGGCGATATTGTATTAAAAGGGCTAAATATGAGAGGAACTGAAGAAGAAGATAGAGCATATTTCGAATTAATTGAAAAAGGCTTAAAAATGGGAAATGTGAAATTAAGTTCAGTGCCTTTAGGAAAAAGTCAAGACGGTTTAAAAAATATATATTTATCTGATATTTGGGAAACTCAAGAAAAAATAAGATAATATATAGTTATATTTTTGAGAATTTACCATATAATATAATATAAAAAAATTTTTATATACAATTTTTGGATAAATTCTCAAAATCTATTGACAAAAACATAGTTTAGTCTTATAATAATACTTGTTACATCGCGGGGTGGAGCAGTTGGCAGCTCGTTGGGCTCATAACCCAAAGGTCGGTAGTTCGAGTCTACCCCCC
>CAJKVD010000130.1 GCA_905203195.1 uncultured Clostridium sp.
TCATATATCGCAACTTCTGTTACTGTTTTATTTACATATGTAGAGTCTGTATAAATATAACAGTTAATAGCATTTGATATATCCACTGTATTTTGAAATGAACTTCCAAATGTTTTATTTAGAATTTGTCCCATACTATCTGTTATTACAAATGCAGCATGTGTTCCTGAAAATATGGTTCCATCAGAAAATTTGCCATGTAAATAATAGTATTTATTAACTTCAATCTTTGGAATATTTTCTTTTCCTAACCACTTGATTGTATTTCCACTACTTGATGTCGTATATGGTAAATTAGCATTTAATAGATTATCCCCTTCTCTTGTCTCCTGCTCGCTATTTCCACCAACTTTAAACTTTCTAAATCGCACATTCTTTGCTGTATTATTTAATGTTATATTTTCTCCTTTTTCGCTCACTGTTGGTAATACATTGGTTATATTTCTTAAGTTTTCTAATTCTTCTTGTATATTCCCTGCATTAATATCTAGTTTTTCCCAATTTTCATTAAGTGTTTTTTCAATATCAAATTTATTATTTAAATCTGTTTCACTGGTTGTATCCCATTTAAATAATTTTAAATTTTCTGTTTCTTTTGACATCTTTCTACCCTTTCTAATTTTAAAATATACATTGATTAACTTATACGTTTCCACATATAGCATGTGATATATGGCTGTACATTTGAACTATCACTAGTCTTTCCAAATACTCCCAAACCTTCTGTCGAATTTTCATCATGACTTATAGTGTCTAGCCCTACATCACTTCCGCCTAAAAACGCTCTCCTATTTTCTTTAAACGTAACATCATTTATAGTAGAATTAAAATCCATATAAACTCGGCTTGGATTAGATGTATAAAACATGTTAAATCCTGCTTTTAATGTTCCAGAATCATGACTATGTACTTTCGATCCTCCTGTTTTCTCTACTGTATTAAAGTCAGAGTCACCTGAATCCACACCAACAGGAACCTTTCCTTTTCCCCACAACTCCCAAGTTCCAAAGCCTAGATAAGCCGATGGATTTACACTTGTTGTTTCCATCCTTATATGACCGATTGGATTTTCTGCTTGTATCATTGCTTGTATAGCTTTTTCTATGTTTTCCTGAAAGAGATTAAATGTTTCTGCGCTTACTTTTGTAACACCGTCTTGAAAATTAATTTTATCCATTTATTTTTTCCTCCAATTCTTTTATTTTTTCTTGTAATTGTTCTATTATTTTTTGTTGTTTTTGCATTTTTATATCAGTTGCTTTTTGTTTTAATATTAAAAATTGTTCATAATCAACTGAATAATACATTGTATCATCATTTTGTTTGTATTGAACTTCATATACTATCTCGTAGTCAAGCGGATTCTTATTATACTTTTTAAATATTTCTACTAAATCTTGTGCTAAGATACCAAACGTTATTAATCCATTTCTGTTATCCACTTTAAATTGTTTCATTTCAACTTCTTCTATTGCTTTTATTAAATCATCATCTATATTTTGTATTTCTCTTTTTAATCTTTTATCAGATAATGTTCCAACATCTGTATCATCTACATAAAAGACCAACTTTCCACTTGACATCCAATGTACATGATATTCATGTCCTGATGCTCCATACACCAGTTTATTTCCCAAATAGCTAGGGATATCTCCGAAGTTTACACTTCCAGCTACTAATCCAGAATTAAAAATAGTTATTTTGGCACCTATTTGAAAACGATCACTTGCATAAATTTCTTTTCCGCATTATATGACCTTCGTCTGATAACAAGCAATTACAATCTTCTGTTCCTATTCTGAAACTATTGCTTCCAGCTTGATTTTTAAAAAAACTTATCTTATCAAGTATGTTAATCGTTTCATATCTAGCTCCTTGCTGTGGAAAAATTCCCATCATCATATTGTTAGTATTAACATCATAAAAATATAGTGCTCCTCCTGCTGGATCTCCTTCTATTCGGACTCCTCCAGTTGTAATTCCTGTTCCTATCCCATTAAGCAAAATATCACAAGCAGTTAAAACAAGGCTTCCTCCCCAAGTATCTGAATTTTTTGCTCCCATACTGAAATCTTTTATATAAAAAATCGGATAGAATTTTTCATCCGATTTCGTTTTTATTCCCCATGCCATTCCATTATCTATATCTTTTTCGTACTCTCCTTCTACTGAAAAGGCTATATATTGTTTATCATCTACTGTTTGTACTCCCATTTCACCAAATGGTGTTACTTCTCCACTTTTATAAAAATGTTCTCCTTCCTTGTCAAAACTTGCTATAACGTTATTACTGTTATCAACAAGACACAAACTTGCATTATTATTAAATACCATCATCTTTATAAAATCTGATATTTTATTCCATGCAATTCGAACACTTTCATAATCTTGTATCATTTTAGTTCCAAATTCTGCATCGTCTACTTTTTTATTAACTTCTGTCATTATTTGTGATGATGTCTGCGAAATGCTAGTATTCATTTCGACTTTAGTTGCAAATGTATTTGCTAAATCACTTTTTGTCGCCCACTTAGCCTGTATCTCTGCATTAAAATATTTTATTTTAAGTATATTTACTCCTTCTTGTAGTACTATATGTATTTCTCCTATATCTTCTATTTCTTCATTATTTTTTATTGTCCCATCACTATTTATTCTTCTTATTATTTGCGCTTGTCCACTTTTTATCATATATTCATCTCGTACTTCTCCATTCTGTCTTAATTCATCTATAACATTTAAATTATACTCTGTTGAATTATTCTCTTTATCTGTTACTATTAATATACTTGCATCTTTTCCTAATGTAACATTATCTCCAAAAAGCAATTCATCGCTCATAAATTGATATTTAAATACTGTATTATTTCCATATATATTTAACGTTAATAATTCACCATTTATACAATTATTCAATGTTAATTCAGTTACTCCTGTTGCATTCTCAGTTAAATCTGCTATATTTGATACTTTATCATTTATACTATCTATAGTTTGTTCATGTTCTGTTAGTTTTTTAGAATTTTCAGTTGTTTCTTCAACTAAGTCTTGTATTTTCCCTTCATTTTTTTTTGCCAGCCTTTCAACTTTTAAAGTTTTCTTTTCTTCTTTTGTTGTAACTTTGTATTCTGTATTTGTCTCTTCTGGTAATTCCGCTTCTATATCACTTGATATTCCAGTATTAATTGTTATATTTGCTTTCAAATAATAAGACTTATATAAACTATCTTCTTTATCTCCTAATTCTATACATACACATGGTTTTAACCACATTACACCAACATCAGAAGCCTCAAAAGAATAATATTCAAGTCCCTTTATCTGTTCAAACATTCCTTTAATAACTTTTTCCCTTTGAAATTCAATAAATTCATTTTCATCAAATCTAATTTCACATCTTCCATTTTGTGCTATGCTCTTTTCGTCTGTTTCTTCAATATTGTCTTCTACATCTCCACGACCTAAAACCAGTGCATTTGCAGGTCCAAACTTTTCTTTTATTGTTATATCTGTTAAATATGATTT
>CAJKVD010000131.1 GCA_905203195.1 uncultured Clostridium sp.
ATGTTTTTTCTTTTAAATTTTCTATTTTTTTGTTGCTTGTGTCTACTATATTAAATCTTAGATTTAATGTGTCTATTTTATTATCAAAAAATTTGTCTTGGAAACGTGTTATATAGCAATCAAAACGCTCTCTAATTTTTGACATTTCTTCTTGACATTCTGCCATCATACTATTTATTACTAATTCAGATGGATTATATCTTGCTAGTTCATCTAATAATAATGGAAAGTTTTGTTGATCTTTTATTTCTGCTGAATAAAATTCTCCTGTTGATATATCACATATACTTATTCCGAAATAGATTCCTGTTTTATATATAGACATTATATAGTTGTTTTTTCTTTCTTCTAGCATGTTGCTATCTATTATTGTTCCAGGTGTTACTACTTTTATTACTCCTCTTTTTACTATTCCTTTTGCTGTTTTTGGATCTTCTAATTGTTCACATATTGCTACTTTATATCCTTTTGCTATTAATCTTGAAATATACATTTCTGCTGCATGGTGTGGTACTCCTGCCATTGGTGCTCTTTCTTCTTGTCCACAATCTTTTCCTGTTAATGTTATTTCTAGCTCTCTTGCTGCTATAATGGCATCATCAAAAAACATTTCATAAAAGTCACCTAAGCGGTAAAATAGTATACAGTCTTTGTATTGTTCTTTTGTTTCGAGATATCTTTGCATCATAGGTGAAAATTCTGCCATTTTTTATCCTCCTTTAATCGTTTATTTCCAAGGTAAAGGCACATACTTATGTATGTAACCGCGTATTTATTCGTGCGCGAAATTTGCAAAACAAATTTCTGTACCTGTTATTTTTTAATATTCTAGGAAATTCTTGATTTTTCTAGAATATTAAATTTAACGCAGTCAAAATTGTAATTATTTTTCAACTCTCCCTTTAAGGTACCACATATGTTCTGAGACTATTCTAATTGGCAATAATTTTCCAATATCACCATCTTTGCCATCAAAAATAACGACCTTATTGCTATCAGTTCTACCTGTTAACATATTATCATTATTTTTGCTTTTGCCTTCAACTAATACATATTGTGTTGTACCTATATATGTTTTATTTTTTTCAGCAATTTGCATTTCTACAAGTGCTTTTAGTCTGTTAAATCTTTCGTGTTTTACTTCTTCTGGAACTTGATTTTCCATTTTGTCGCCTGGTGTTCCTACTCTTCTTGAATATATAAACATATATACTTGCTCATAATTTACTTTTCTTATAACATCTAATGTATCTTCAAAATCTTCTTCTGTTTCTCCTGGAAATCCTACTATTATATCTGTTGATAATGTTAATTTTGGAATTCTGGCTTTCATTTTTTCTACTAATTCTAAATATTGTTCTTTTGTATATCTTCTGTTCATTATTTTTAGTATATTTGTACTTCCAGATTGTAATGGTAAATGTACTAGTTTGCATACTTTTTCGCATTTTGCTATTGCATCTATTACATCATCTGTAAAATCTTTTGGATGTGGTGATATAAAGCGTATTCTTTCTATTCCTTGTATTTTATTTATTTCTTGTAGCAATGTTGCAAATGAATTTATTCCATTATATTCTAAGCCTTTTTCTTTCCATTTTTCGGCTCTTAAATATGAATTTACATTTTGCCCTAATAATGTTATTTCTTTGTAACCTTCGTTTGCTAATTGTTCTACTTCCTCCAAAATATCTTTAGGATGTCTGCTTCTTTCTCTTCCTCTTACATATGGAACTATACAATAGCTACAGAAATTGTTACAACCATTCATTATTGTCACTGAAGCTTTCAAATTGCTCTCTCTTTTTATTGGTAAACCCTCATATATTTTTCCATCTATATCTAAAATATCCTCTTGTTTTTGCTTTGTTTCTAATACTTTATATAAATCTTCTGGAAATTTGTGAATTGTGTGTGTTCCAAATAATATATCAACAAATGGATAACTTTCTTTTATTTTGTCTGTTATATGTTTTTCTTGCATCATACATCCGCCTATTGCTATAATTGTTCCTTTTTCTTCCTTAATTTTTTTAAGTTCTCCCAACTTTCCAAATAATCTATCTTCCGCATTTTCTCTTACACAACATGTATTAAACAAATTTAGGTCTGCCTCTTTTGGATTTTCTGTTTTTTTGTATCCCATTTGTTCTATCATTCCTGATATTTTTTCCGAATCATTTTCATTTAATTGGCATCCCATTGTTAATATTGCATACTTTAAATTCTTCCCATTATTTATTTCTCTTACTTTTTTTATGTATTCTTTTTGTTCTTTTATTTCTTGTTCTTCGTTCATTTTTTTATTCCTTTCATGCTTATTGTTTTTTCGCTATTTTCTTTGATTATTCTACTATATTTGACTTAAAAAATCAAGTTTATAATATAAAAAAATAGCAATGTTTTAAATTGCTATTTTATATACTTTTGTATAAATGTATTTATTTCAAAGCTGTCTCAGAAAAAGCTACACTGTCAACTGTTACACCTGCATTTTCTAATGCTGCTGTTAACTCTGCTTCTGATTTATATGTTACACCTTTATATGTTACACTTGAAAGTTTTGTACAATGACTAAAAGCTGATTCTTCAATATTTTTTATTTTTTCTGGAATTTCGATAGATGTCAGGCTAGTACATGCCATAAAACATTGCTTTTTTATACTTGTTATTTCTTTTGGTATATTAATTGATTCTAATTTGTGGCATTTAGTAAAGCAATTTCCTCCTATTTGGGTTACACTATCTGGTATATTAATAGATGTCAATTCTTGACATTGATAAAAAGCTGTATTTCCAATACTTGTAACACTACTAGGTATATTAACAGAATTTAACTTATTACAATCGGAAAATGTTGCATCTTCAATACTTGTTACCCCATTTGGTATATCAATACTTTCTAATGCTCTGCATAATTCAAAAGCTCCGTATCCTATTTTTTTTACATTTTTTGGTATTGTTATACTTTTCATATTATATGCATTATAAAATATTTCTTTTGGGATTTCTTCTATATTGGTTGGCAATACAACATTTTTTAATATTCCATCTGAATTAAAATCTGCTCCATCTATTTTTTTAACACTATTAGGATAAATTATATTTTCTATGCTTGGAAAAGATGTAGAACTGATTGATAAATCTACTTCTGTTACCTTATACATTTCTCCATTTATTTCTACTTGATATGGTATTATTAATGTGTCAGTTATTCCTTCAAATTTTATTTCATAATTTGTATCTGTTAAGTCATTTTGTTTTGTTTCTGGGTTGTATCCTTCTATATTGCAATACTGTGGTTTTATTCCTGTTATTTTTGCTTCTTTTAAGGGCAAAGATGACATATCTCCTGTTGATGCAATTTTATTGCTTGAAGCTGTTGATAGTGGTTCATAATTAAATAACTCTGCTGGTGCTATTTTAGTTTCATCAATATCTCCTGAATATATACCTTTCACATTTTTTTCTGCTGTACCTACTGTTAATTTAATATCAACTGGAACTGCTAATTTTTC
>CAJKVD010000132.1 GCA_905203195.1 uncultured Clostridium sp.
TTCTGTCAATAAAAAAAAATCGACATAACTCGACTTTATTTTTTTTAAATTCCACTTTTAAATTAGAAAATTGATTTTTTGTTTTATTTTTCACAATTTTTTTATTTTTTTATTATTTTGATTTTTATTTTTTTATATAATTATTTGTTTCTTTTTTCTTTTTTGATTTATTTTTGATTTTTATTTATTTTTTTTATTTTATTGTATATTTTTTTTATTTTTGATCATAATATTATTGTAAGGTTGATAATAGTTGAGCCAAGAGTAATTTTGGATTTTATTAGTTCACTATTATTCGAACAAAGATGTGTAAAAGTGTATTATCTATATATTTTTACATGTCGGCGAGAAGAGTATATTATGTGTGTAAAAGCTATATTTAAAATTTTATTTCTTCTTTATTATATGGTTGTGCTATATGTAATGTATTCGAGCTAAGATTATTTTTATATTTTATAGTGGTTATTATTAGTCCTTAATGGATGAATTTAGTTATTATATAGTGTTTTAATGGTCGAGCAACTGATTAATATGTGTGGTATCAGGCTTATTTATATAGCAATATATATTAGGTTTAAATATTAGATATATTAGTCTTAGCTAAAATTATTATTGGCTTTTCAGATTAATAGGGAAGATTATTTTTTCTTTCCTATTAAATTTTTTTATTTTTTGGTGTTTTTTAAGTCCGTCCCAAAAAACACTAAAAAGACTATTAAAAAAAGATATTAATAGATTTTACTATTAATATCCTTTTTTGTTATATATCTAGATTTGTAACATATTTTGCATTTTGTTGAATAAATTCTCTTCTTGGTTCTACTTCGTCTCCCATTAATAATGTGAATATTTCATCAGCTTTTATTGCATCCTCCATTGTTACTTTTACTAAAATTCTTTTTTCTGGATCCATTGTTGTTTCCCATAATTGTTCTGGGTTCATTTCTCCTAGACCTTTATATCTTTGAAGTCCTAATGTGCTTCTCTCAATTCCTTTTCCTTCTAAATCTTTATATGCTTTTGCTAAATCTTCGTCTGTATAACAATAAATATCTTCCATACCTTTTTTTGATAATTTATATAACGGTGGTTGTGCTAAATATACATTTCCATTTTCTATTAGCGGCCTCATGTATCTGAAGAAAAATGTTAATAATAATGTTCTAATATGTGCACCGTCTACATCAGCATCTGCCATTATTATTATTTTTCCATATCTTATTTTAGTTATGTCAAAATCTGCTCCTATTCCTGCTCCTATTGCTACGATTACTGGATTTAATTTGTCATTTCCATAAATTTTATCTGCTCTTGCTTTTTCAACATTTAACATTTTTCCCCATAATGGCAAAATTGCTTGAAACTTTCTATCTCTTCCTTGTTTTGCGCTTCCTCCTGCTGAGTCTCCTTCGACTATATATACTTCACATTCATCTGCTATTTTACTACTACAGTCTGCTAATTTTCCTGGTAACGTTGACGTTTCTAAACTACTTTTCTTTCTTACTAATTCTCTTGCTTTTCTTGCTGCTTCTCTTGCTCTTGATGCACTTACACATTTTTCCAATATTGCTTTTGCTACTTGTGGATTTTCTTCTAAAAATGTTGATAGTGCTTCGTTTACCATACTTAGAACTACACCTGTTACTTCACTATTTCCTAATTTTGTCTTTGTTTGACCTTCAAATTGTGGTTCTTTTACTTTTACTGATATTACTGCTGTTATACCTTCCCTAATATCTTCTCCTTGTAAATTATTATCCTTTTCTTTTAATATATTATGACTTCTTGCATAGTCATTGAATACTTTTGTTAAAGCTCTTTTAAATCCTTCTAAATGTGTTCCTCCTTCTACAGTATTTATATTATTTACAAATGTATATATATTTTCTGTATATGAACTTGTATATTGTATTGCAATTTCAACAGGTACCTCTCCTTGTTTTTCAATATAAATTGGTGTTGGATGAATTTTTTCTTTGTTTTTATTTAAATATTCTACAAATGATATTAAACCTCCTTCATAGCAGAATTCTGCTTTTTTTGGTGTTTCTCCTCTTTGATCTTCAAGTGTTATCTTTAAACCTTTTGTCAAAAACGCAATTTCTCTTAATCTTTTTTCTAATACATCATATTCATACTGTAGACTTTCAAAAATTGTATCATCAGCTAAAAACCTAACTTTTGTTCCTGTTTTTTTAGATTCTCCTATTTTCTTTAATTTTTCTGTTGTTTTTCCTTTTTCGAATTTCATTTCGAATATTCCACCATCTCTTTGTATTGTAACTTCTGTCCAAGATGATAACGCATTTACAACAGATGCTCCAACACCATGCAAACCTCCAGAAACTTTGTATCCGCTATCTCCTCCAAATTTACCTCCTGCATGTAGTACTGTATATACTGTTTCTGCTGTAGATATATGTGTTTTGGGATGTATCTCTACCGGTATTCCTCTACCATTATCTATTACTGTTATAATATTACCTTTTTCTATTATTACATTAATTTCTGTACAGTATCCTGCTAATGCTTCATCAACACCATTATCAACTATTTCATATACCATATGATGTAGTCCTCTAACTGATGTACTTCCTATATACATTCCAGGTCTTTTCCTTACGGCTTCTAATCCTTCTAAAACTTGTATTTGTTCTGCTCCATATTTATGTTGGTATTTTTCCATTTTGTTTTCCTCCTATTTCTAGTTTATTATTTTTCCTTCTTTAACATTATATTCTAAATATTCAAAATTTTCAAGTGGTATTTTTTCTGTACATGTAATTATTACTTGATTATTTTTTATATTTTTTATTAAACTTTCTCTTCTGTTTTTATCCAATTCTGACATAAAGTCGTCTAATAATAGTATTGGGTATTCACCTATTTCATCATGTATAACATTTAGTTCCGCTAATTTTAAAGTTAATATTGCTGTTCTTTGTTGCCCTTGTGATCCATATACATTTATTTGTTTTCCATTTACATATATCATAAAATCATCTCGATGTATCCCCTTCGTTGTAAATCCTTTTATTATGTCTAATTTTCTTCTTTGTTTTAGTAAATTTAAGTATGTTTCTTTTTTTTTGCATTCTGTCATATATTCTATTTTTATTTTTTCTTTATTATTTGTTATTTCATTATGAATTTTTTCTATTTTTGGTATTAATTTATTTATAAATTCTTCTCGATACTCATGTATTTTTATTGCATACTCACACAACTTATTATCCCATATTTCTAGTAAATTTTCATCTTTTTTTTCTTCCTTTATTTGTTTTAAATAATTATTTCTTTGTTCCAGAGTTTTTTGATATAGTGATAATATGTACATATAATTGGGTCTTAATTGACTTATCATTATATCTAAAAATTTTCTTCTTTTTTCTGGTCCTCCTTTTATTATTTCTATGTCATCTGGTGTGAAAATTACAACATTTATTTTCCCTAATAGTTCGCTTAATTTTTTTATTTTTATTCCATTAATAAA
>CAJKVD010000133.1 GCA_905203195.1 uncultured Clostridium sp.
TTTCCATTTTTTTCTTCTTCTAAACGTTCATATACACTATTTGAAATCTTTGCCTTATATTTTCCATACTGTTCAATTTCTTCTTCAGTAATTCCTATTTTCTCAGCAATATCAACAATATTATCTAATTTTACACTTTTAGCTATTTCTGTATCTGTCATATCAACCCCTCCTTTATACAATTAAACCTACAACAATGCCTATAATTGCTCCTACTATTACTTGAATTGGAGTATGACCTAATACTTCTACCAGCTTTTCAGAAACTTGTATTCCTGATAGTCCTGGTGTTTCTACTAATTGATTTAACAATTTAGCCTGTTTTCCAGCTGCTCTCCTTACACCTGCCGCATCATACATAACTATAAAAGAGAAAATAACAGACATTGCAAATAAAGGCGTTCCAACCCCTTCATATTTGCCGTATCATTGTTGCCAAAACAACAACAACAGCAGAATGTGAACTTGGCATTCCTCCTGCTCCCATTATTCTTTTAAAATTAAATTTCTTAGTAGTTATTAAATCATATATAACTTTAAAAACTTGAATAAGAAACCATAATAATAATGGCACTACTATATATTTGTTTTTAAAGATTTCATTTATTGTCCCCATTCTATTTATTACCCTTTCTAAACATTATTACCATTTACATCAAAATTTTCTTCTTTTATATTATTATCCTCATTTAACAAAATAGTAATTTTCTTTTCTGCATTTTTCAATATTTCATCACATTTTTTTGAAATATTAATTCCTTGTTCAAATTTTTTTACAGATTCATCTAAATCTAAATCACCTTTTTCTAAATCTGCTACAATTTTTTCTAACTTTTCCATATTTTCTTCAAAACTTATCTCTTCCATATTTAACAAAGTTCCTTTCCTAGTGAATTTTAACTCAACCAAACTTGCAATTATTTTCTACCATTATTATCTTTCAGTTGCTGTTTTAGTCTTTATATTAACATCAACATAACCAATAACTTGTGCATTTGAATTAACAGCTATATGATATATATCTCCTTCTATTTGATCAACTGTAAATTCATAATTTTTACTTGTTTCTCCCCATTCTTCTTTTGCCAAGTTAATTGCTATTTCTTGTGGGTTTACTCCTCCATTTTCCTTATTACTTTCCGCTTCTTCTTTTCCAACAACTTTTGTATTACTGCTTTCTTCTTTTTTTACACTTGTATTGCGTTTTAATTCATTTTTGCTTATTGCATTTTCTACTATTCCAGTATTAGTAGCATTTTCAGTTATCTCATTTTCTTCATCATTATTTTCTTGATCAATAGCAATAGTATTTTGTTCTGTTGATTCAGATTCATTTTTTGCATTACCTTTATTCTTATAACAAATATATCCTACATATCCAACTAATAAGATAATTAAACTAATCAATACAACTACTAATCTTTTTGTAATTTTATCCATATTTACCTTCATCCCTTTTAACTAATTATTTTTGCTTTAGTTTTTCCATCTATTAGCCTTATATCAACATCTATTCCATTTTCTAATTGTTTTACACTATTAACTGTTTTTCCATCTTTTTCTATTATAGAATATCCTCTTGTTAATGTTTTTAATGGGCTTAATGTATCTAACTTTGATACTAATTTTACATATTTTTCTTTTTCACTTTGCCTTTTATTATTTATAGCCACTTCTAATTTTTTTATATACTGATCTAATAAAATTGCACGATCATTTACCATTCTTCTTGGCTCTTTAAAAACAGAACTTGACATACTTTTTTCATAACGCAATTTTAGCATCTCATATTTTTTGCTTAATGCCAAACGCAATCTATTTTTATAAGTATTTATTTTTTGTGAAACTTCATATACATCTGGTACAGCCAATTCTGCTGCCGCAGATGGCGTTGGAGCCCTTAAATCCGCAGTAAAATCAGAAATTGAAAAATCAGTTTCATGTCCAACAGCAGAAATTATTGGAATGTCAGATTCATATATAGCATTTGCAACCACTTCTTCATTAAAAGGCCATAGATCTTCCAAAGAACCTCCTCCCCTTGCTAAGATCATTACATCTGCTAATTTATGTTCATTCATAAATTTAATACCTTTTGCAATTTCGGGTGCTGCATCTTGACCTTGTACTGGAACTGATAATAATCTAATATGTACATTTGGATTTCGCCTTGTACTTACATTTATAATATCTCTAATAACTGAACCTGTTTGAGATGTTAACACTCCTATTACTTTTGGCATTTGAGGAATTTTCTTTTTGTGTGAAATCTCAAAATATCCTTGTGCCTCAAGTTTTTGCTTTAATTCTTCATATTTTTTATACAAAGCTCCAACTCCATCTTCGTGCATGGCCTTAACATATACTTGATAAACTCCATCTCTTTCAAAAACAGAAACTCCTCCAAAAACAAAGACCTTCATTCCATCTTTAGGCATAAAATCTAATTTTTGTGCATATGTTTTAAACATAATACATTTTATAAGTGATTTATCATCTTTTAAAGTAAAGTACATATGGCCTGTATAATGATTTTTAAAATTAGATATTTCACCTTTTATTATTAAATTATTTAAACCCTCGTCATCTGCTATTTTATCTTTTATATAGCTATTTACCTGACTTACTGTAACCGCCATATTTTCGTAATCCATAGTTTTGGTACATCCTTTCAAACCTTATTACTTTACAATACTTGCTAATATTCCATTTACAAATGTTTTTGAGCTATCTTCTCCATATTTTTTTGCTAATTCTACTGCTTCATTTATTGCAACTTTATATGGAATCTCTTTATATTTAATTTCATAAATTGCTAATTCTAACAAACTTAAATCAATTTTAGATATTCTTTCCATTTTCCAATTTGATTTTAAATTTTGTTCAATTAAATTATTAATTTCTACTTTATTTTTTTCTACTCCTGTAATTACATCTTTTATATATTCTATTGCTTCACCATCAGTTATTTTATTACTTTCAAAATATAAATCTATTTGTTCTAAAATATTTAAATCTTTGTTTTTTTGAACTTCCAAACTATATAATAATCTAAATGCATTTTCTCTCATTAATGTTCTATTCATTGCTAAAATTCCTTTCTACATCTTATCTATCCAAGTTTTTAATTTTGTTTTTACATCATCTTTATTTTGTTGTACATAATTACCAACAAATGCTCCTACAAAAATTATAATAAGACCAATAATAACATCATATAATTTTGTTGCCAAAATAATTATTGCAACAATAATTCCTATAATTGCGCCACAATACCTACTTAAAAATTTTTTTAAATCCTCCATTTGCTTTCCCCTCTTTCTTGATATATATTATGTTACTTTTTTCTACTTTTGTTCTTGTACAGATGCAACTTTTTTAACAGTAATATTTACCTCTTTTACTTCCAAATCTGTTGTTTTTTTTACTCTTTCTTTTATTTTATTTTGCAATTCAGCTGATAAATCTTTTATAA
>CAJKVD010000134.1 GCA_905203195.1 uncultured Clostridium sp.
GGAGAAATAAAGCAGGGAGATCCAAAAGCCATAGCATCTGAAATTTACGGATTAATATGTTCTACATTAGTATATAAGCTAAGAAACCAAGATAATTTTGATATCAGCAAAATTTATAAAGAATTTGAAAGAACTGTAATAGAAGGATTGAAAATAAAAGAAAGCAAAAAATAAAAATATTGCGACTAAGAAAGGGAATGTGATAAAAATGAGAGAGCCAATACATAAATTTGATAAATTTACAGATTTAAAAGATATGCTAAAAATATCAGGAGAAAAATTTGGCGATAGACCAGCATATATGCTAAGAACAGAAGAAAAAGGCAAATTCAAAACAATTACACATAAAGAATTTAGAGAAGAAATAAATAATTTAGGAACAAAGTTAATAAACATGGAACTAAAAAATAAACGTATAGCAGTAATTGGCGAAAATCGTTACGAATGGGGAGTAGCATATCTTGCAGTAGTTACGGGAACAGGTGTAGTAGTACCATTAGACAAAGCATTGCCAGAAAACGAAATAGAGAGCCTAATAATACGTTCAGAAGTAGAAGCAATATTTTATTCAAAAAAATATGATGACATAATGGCAAAAATTCAAGAAAAAGGAAATACAAAATTACGTTATTATATCTCAATGGATTTAAAAGAAAATACAGAAAAAGTTTATTCCATGGAACAACTTGTAAAAGATGGAAAACAACTAGTAGAAAAAGGAAATAGAGAATTTATAGATGCAAAAATAAATCCAGAAGAAATGCAAATAATGCTATTTACATCAGGAACAACAGCAATGTCAAAAGCAGTAAAATTATCACATAAAAACATAGTAAGCAATTTAATGGATATAGCAGCTGTAATAAAATTATACAAAAATGATGTAATGTTATCATTTTTACCATTACATCACACATTTGAGTCAACAGTAGGATTTTTGTATCCAATATCGAAAGGATGCAAAATAACATTTTGTGATGGAATTAGACACATTGCAGAAAACATAAAAGAATACAAGATAACAGCAATGATTTCTGTACCAGCACTTTATGAAGGAATATATAAACAAGTAGTAAAAGCAATAAAAAAACAAGGTAAATGGGAAAAAGTCCAAAAAGGTGTAAGAATCAGTAATACATTAAGAAAAATAGGAATTGATATAAGAGCAAAATTATTTAAAGAAATACATCAATCATTAGGTGAAGATTTAAGATTAATGGTTGCTGGAGGAGCAGCACTAGATCCAGAAATAGAAAAAGGATATACCGATTTAGGATTTTGCGTATATCAAGGATATGGACTAACAGAAACATCACCAGTAATAGCAGCAGAAGATGATAAATATAGGAGACTAGGATCAATAGGAAAAGCATTTCCAAGTGTTGATGTAAAAATATTTGAACCAAATGAAGAAGGAATAGGAGAATTAATAGCAAAAGCACCATCTGTAATGTTAGGATATTATAATAATGAAGAAGCAACAAAAGAAGCAATTGATGAACAAGGTTGGTTCCATACAGGAGACTTAGCAAGAATAGACAAAGATGGATATATATTTATAACAGGAAGAAAAAAATATGTAATAGTTTTACAAAATGGAAAAAATATTTTCCCAGAAGAATTAGAAGCATTAGTAAATAAAATAGAAGGAGTAAAAGAAAGTTTTGTATATGGTAGACCAGATGGAACAGGAGATTACAAAATTTGCGCAAAAATTGTCTATGACAAAGAGATAGTAAAAGAAGTTTACAATGTAGAAAATATTGATGACATCAAAGAAACAATTTGGCAAGAAGTAAAAAAAATGAATAAGTCAATGCCAGCATATAAGTACATTAGGGACATTATTGTAACAGATCAAGAACTAATAAAAACAACAACTCAAAAAATCAAAAGACATGAAGAAATGAAAACAGTTTCTTAAAAATGTAACATTCCTGTAACATTTTTGTAATAAAAATGTAAACAAAAAAATTCTTAAGATACTTGTAGTTTTTAATTAATTCATGTATAATAAATACTGTAAGAAGAATAAGCGATTTAAGCGTAGGATGAAGGAGGTAGTTTACATTGTCTAAGTCTGGCATAGTAAACGTGAGAATGGTAATCACGGAAGAAAAGATTTTATCCAATATAGATAAAGTGCAAAAATTAATAAATCCAAATAGTAAAAAACAAATAGTGCAATTAGAAGAAGACACATATTTTAAAGATTTGGTAGAATCAATAAAAACATATCTAAATGAATATCCAAAAAAGAAGAATTTTCCAAGTAGCGTATACAATGCTGCATATGGACTAGTTGAATATGCAACAAATCAGTTTGAAGAAAACACAAAGAAAATCGAAGAACTAATACGCCAAAGGGAACAAAATATTGCATTAGCTGGTCAATTAAAAGATTTGATAGATGTAGTACAAAATAAAGAAGATGGATGGAAAGAAAAAGTAAAAGAAACAGAAGATACTTTTTCAGAAGATATTATAGAAACATTAATGATTCTAGGAAAATCAAAATCAGAAACTTCTCAAAATCATCAAGATGCAATGAAATTATTACATGCACGCGTAAATAATTTGGAATCAAATTTACATATAGAAATTGATATGGAAAGAATTGAAGATAGATCAAAAGCTTTAAGCTATATTGGAATAGAAGTAGCAGATGCTTTAAAATCAATACCAACACCAGTAAAAAATACTGTAACTGTTCAAGAAGAAACAGAACAAGTTCAAGAAAATATTGAGCAAGCACAAGAAATACAAGAACAACCAGTAGAAAAAGTAAAAACAGCTAAAACAAAGAAAAAAGAAAAAGCAGAAAATGTACAAAAAGTAGAAGAAGTTGTAACTGAACAAAAACCAGAAGAAAAAATAAATGAACAAGTTCAAGCTGTAGAAGAAACTAAAGTTGTAAAAGCTAAAAAGCCATCTCTATGGCAAAGAATTAAAAACAGTAAGTTGGTAAGAAGCATTAAATATGTTATGAAAATTAAAGTAGTATTAGATTATCCAGCTTTACCAGAAGGTAGAGGAGAAAACAATTAAAAAAGTTGACACAATTATAAAATATAATTGTGCCAATTTTTTTATACAAATTTAATTGAAAAATTATATAGTAAGATTATTCAAGGCTTTAAAAATTTTTGTAACATAAAAAATCGCCTTAAAGACGATTTTTTTGGTGCTCCCTCAAGGATTCGAACCTTGGACCCACCGGTTATGAGCCGGTTGCTCTGACCAACTGAGCTAAGGGAGCATATGTATTGCTTAACACAAGACAAAGTATACATTATTTTTACAAACTTGTCAATAGAAAATGCAAAAAAAATCAAAAAAATTTTTTAAGGTTACTATTGCATTTTTCAGTGGTATATTATATAAAAATTCATGTACAAAGTTTATTAAATTTTTATATTAATAAAGCAGGAAATGATTTAGAAGTATATAAGAGAATGAA
>CAJKVD010000135.1 GCA_905203195.1 uncultured Clostridium sp.
ATGGCTCTACTTTATATTTTTTTGCCATTTCTCTTGTTCTTGCATCTTCTACTGGATTTATCATTTTATATAATTCAAATGATTTTCTTCCGAATCCCAACATTGCTTCTGCAATTGTTACCCAACAACTTGCATGAGTATACTGTCCTCCATTTTCCCTTACTCCTGGCAAATATGCTTTTATATATCCTGGTTCTAGTTTTCCTTTTTCAAATGGTGGGTCTAATAGTTTTATTATTCCGTTTTCTTTGTCTACTAGATGATTTTCTAAACTTTCCATCGATATATATTTTTTATCATTATCTCCTGCATTTGATATTGTTGCCCAACTTTGTGCTATGCTGTCTATTCTACACTCTTCATTTTCCATACTTCCTAATACTTGACCATCATCAGTAAATGCTCTTTTATACCATCTTCCATCCCATCCACTTGTGTTTAATGCTTTTTTTAGTTCTTGTTTTATTTTTTCGTATTTTTCTGCTCTTTCAAATTCTTCTTTTTGTTTTACTATTGGTAAAAATCCAAGCCATATGCTTTCTCCTTTTCCTTTGTTTCCTACCTCACTCATTCCATCATTCCAGTCTCCTGAACCTATTTTAGGTAATCCGTGTTCCCCAAAATTTAATGATTTTTCTATTGCTTTTATACAGTGTTCATATATTGTTCCTGTTTTTTCACTTTCTATATATCTATCATATCTTTCGTCTTCTCCTTCTTTTAATGTTTCTCCTTTTAAATATGGTGTTTCGATATCTAAGATTTTTGTATCCCCTGTAAAATCAATATATTCTAAAGTTGCATATGCAAGCCATAATAAATCATCTGAAAATCTTGTTCTTATTCCTCTTTTTGTTTCATCATGCCACCAATGTTCTACATCTCCTTCTTCAAATTGATGTTTACTGTGTTTTATTATCTGATTTTTTAAATATTCTGGATTTGCATATTTTAGGCCAAATGTATCTTGTAATTGATCTCTAAATCCATATGCTCCTCCTGATTGATAATATCCTGTTTTTCCTAATAATCTGCTTGCTATTGTTTGGTATAATATCCATCCATTTAACATTATATTTATTGATTCTACCGGTGTATAAACTTGCAACTTTTCCAATACTTTTTTCCATTCGCTTTTTATTATTTCTAATTCTTGTTTGCAATTTTGTATTTTACTGTATTTGTATGCCATGTTTTTGCTGTCTAAGATATTTTCTTCTGCTCCTAATAATATTGAAATTTCCTTTTCTCCAAAACTCTCTATTTCTACTTCTATTTCATATACTATACAATTTGATTTGCCTAAACTTCCTACATTATTTAATTTGTCTTTTTTTATGCCTTCTGGATTTGTTATTCCTCCTTGTCCAAAAAAGAATTTTTTGTCCCCTGTATATGATTTTATTTTTTCACTACTTGATACATATATATTTTCTTTAAAGTCACTGTTGTATAAATTTTCTGCTACTAGAATATTATTATTTTTATCGTATTTTAAATTTATATATTCTGTTATTTTTTGTTCATCTTCTCCTATTACTGGTTTGTTATAGTAATATATTTTTAGTTTTTTTCTATTTGGTGTTGTATTTTTTAAGTGCAATATTTGTATTTTTATGCTATCTTCTTTAGGTACAAATATAGTTAGTTTTTGTTCTATTCCACTGCTTTTATGCAAGTATTTTGCATATCCAAATCCATATATTATATCATACTCATTATTATCTGGCATTGGATTTAATCCTAAAGACCATGTTTTTTTTGTTTCTTCATCTTTTACATATATTATTTCTGATGGTATATCATAAGTTGGCATATTTGCCCATGATGTTATTCTGTTTAGTCTGCTATTTTTATACCATGTGTATCCTCCCATATTTTCTGTTACTAATGTTCCAAATTTTTTATTTGCCATTATGTGTGACCATATTGTTGGAATCCTATTTTCTTTACTTGTTTTTATTAAATATTCTTTTCCATCACTTGAAAATGCTCCATATTCATTAAAATATTTTAAATCATCTTTTTCTTTTATAAAATTGCTTTCTTCTGATTTTTCTTCTTGTATAAAAATTGGATATTCTTCGCTCTCTATTTTTTTTGTTTTTTCAAAATACTCATCTTCAATTTCATTTATTGCATTTTTTATGCTTCCTTTATTACTGTCAATTATTACTGTTGATATAAACTCTAGTAGTTCCATGTCTTTTTTGTCTATTTCATTTTTATTAAGTTGAAATATTCCACCTCTTACATTTTTTAAATATGCTAGATGTGAATTTAATACTATATTTTCCATCTCTTCTCGCACATAATTTTCATAACTATGTTTTTCTTCATCAATTAATACTAATTCAACTTCTATATTTTTTATTCTAAAAAATTCGTACGCTTTTAAAATCTGTTTAATAACATCAGAATCATTTAAATCTTTTACTTTTACTAAAATTATTGGTAAATCACCAGATATCCCATATTTCCACAATTCACTTTGTTCGTATATTCTTTTCGGCAACTTTTCTAATTGGAGTTTTTTGCTTGGGTTATCAAATATTATATATGATAAAATTTTTTGATATTGTTCTATATCTTTTCCTTTTATTCTTAAATATCTGCTTTGTGCTTCTATTTGTGCTTTTGAAATTTCGAATGCTTTTTGTACATTTTCTTTATTTTGATATTTTTTTATGTTTTCTAATACCAGTTCTTTGCTTTCTCCTACACTTATTATTAAATCTAATTCTACTTTTTCTTTAGGCTCAATTTTTACAGTTCTTTTTAATGCTATTATACCTTCTGTTACTAATGATATTTTTTGTGAAAATGGTGTTGAATTTTTAATCATTTTTGGTATTCCTATATTTCCTCTTCCTGCAAATTTTTCTTTGTCTATTTCAAATTCCATTTTTCCTATTGTCTCTATCTGTGGTGCTACTAGATTTACTGCTAAATAAATTTTTTTCTCATTTTTTTCTCTGGTTCTTCTTTTTACTAAGATAGAATTTGTTTCTTCATTATATCCAAATTTTAAAAATAAGTTATTAAAAACAGGATGTGCATAATCTTGTTCTTTTGTTGATAGCACTGGTTCAAAATATGTTGTTATTTCTAATATTTTTTCTTCTAATCCTCTATTTTCTAATGTTATTTTTCTTATTTCAGAAGTATCATTTGGTGCTATTATTGTTTGTATTTTAGTTTTTACATTGTCTTGTTCTATTTCTTGTTCTATTTTATCTGGCATAAAACTTATTTTGTAATTGTTTAATTCTTGTGTCTTACATGAACTCCATATATTCTGTGTTTTTATATTTTTTATGTTAAAAAATATTCCTTGTGGATAATCATCTGTTTTTTTGAATCTATTTATATAGATATCTTTATGTTTGCTAACTCCTTC
>CAJKVD010000136.1 GCA_905203195.1 uncultured Clostridium sp.
CCATTAATATATCTTCATAACAATTTACTAATTGAGCACCTTCTTTAATAAGTCTATTAGTTCCAACAGAATTTAAAGAATTAATATTTCCAGGAACAACAAAAACATCTCTTCCCTGTTCTAACGCAAAATCGACAGTAATTAATGTTCCACTCTTCTCTTTAGCTTCTATTACTAAAGTTCCCAAACTCAAACCACTAACAATTCGATTTCTTGCTGGAAAATTCATTTTTTCTGGTTTTGTTCCTAATGGATACTCTGAAATTATAGCACCTCCATACTCTAAAATCATATTTGCCAATTCTTGGTTTTCTTTAGGATATATACTATCCAATCCATTTCCCAAAACAGCTATAGTACGCACACCTTTTATATTGTTTCTATCCTTTTCTTGAATCAAAGCCCCAATATGTGCAAAACTATCAACACCTTTTGCTAATCCGCTAACAATACAAATATCATTTCTAGCTAAATTGTATGCAAAATACTTTGACGCTTTAATACCATAATCAGAAACATCCCTACACCCAACTACTGCAATACATTTTTCCTTTAGTAATTCAACATTTCCTTTTATATATAAACTAATAGGATAATCATAAATTTCTTTCAACGCTTTCGGATACTCATCATCTTCTATTGTTATAAAATTTATACCATTTTTCTCCAAATATTCTAAATGATTTTCTAATACTCGATTATTTTTCGAATTCAAAATACTTTTAACTGTATTATCTCCTATTCCATCCACCTCTAAAAGCTCTAATTCAGTAGCATTATATATATCTTTTGGTGTATGAAACCTCTTTAATAATTTCTGTTTCTTTATACTTCCAATATCTTTTAAAAAACTAAACCAAATCCAATATTTATTTTTATCTATGGGATTCACATTAATCACAATCCTCTCCTATGATTTTGCTCTGTCCCTTAATAATTATACATTGGTATTTTTTGAGTCCGTCTCAAAAAGCATCGCTGCTTTTACCACATTATTTAAAAGCATTGCTATAGTCATTGGTCCTACTCCCCCAGGTACAGGTGTTATATAACTTGCCTTTTTAGACACTGATTCAAAATCAATATCACCAACTATTTCACCTGTATCCAATCTATTTATTCCAACATCTATAACAACTGCACCATCCTTTATCATATCTGCAGTAACAAATCTTGGTTTCCCTATTGCAGATATTAAAACATCTGCATCTTTAGTTACATTTTCTATTTCTTTCGTTTTTGAATGGCAAACTGTTACTGTTGCATTATTATTTAAACAACATTGTACTAATGGTTTTCCTACAATATTACTTCTACCTAAAATTACAACATGTTTACCACATAAATCTATTTTATATTCTTCAAGTAAACGCATAATTCCATATGGTGTACAAGAAACAAAAGTATCTTGTCCCAATACTAATTTTCCTACATTCATTGGATGAAAACCATCAACATCTTTTCTATAATCTATTGTTCTAAATGCCTCATTTATATCTAAATTTGAAGGTAATGGACTTTGTAATAAAATACCATTAATTTCTTTATTATTGTTCAACTTTTGTATCAACTCTAATAATTCTTTTTGTTTTATTCCCGCTTCTAAAATATATTCTTCATATTCAACACCCACTTCATCACAAGCTTTACTTTTATTTTTCACATATACTTTAGATGCTGGATTATCACCAACCATTATAACAGCTAATTTAGGCGTTATACCTTCTTTTTTTAACTCTTCTACTTCTTTTTTTAAATTTTCCCTTGTTTTTTTAGCAATCATTTTTCCATCTATAATTATTGCCATTTTTACTACATTTCCTTCCTCAATATTATTATAAACATACAATATTATTGATAATCAACAATATCCACCCAATTATGAAGCATTTCCTTGCAATCATCATTTTTTGATAAACGAATTGCAGCAACTATTGGAATCCATCTTTGAATTAATTGTCTATCAATATTACTTTTTTTAGAAAACAATTCCAAATATTTTTCTGCCAAATCCTTTTTACCATCCATTGAAAAGATTAAAAATGTTCTTGCCACATCAGCAGAAGCATTACCTTGTGTAGCATGTGCCCAATCAATAATAGAATATCTACCATCTTCATTAATTATAATATTACTTGGATTAAAATCACCATGGCACAATTTGTCATGATTTTTCATTCCCTCTAACCTTTGCAATAATTCATATTTTATATTATCATTTAAATTATTTGCATTCTCCAATCTTCTTCTATACTTATCTTTTATTCTATTTAAAGATGGAACTCTTTTAGATAAAACTTCTAATTGAATATCAACAAATAAATTCAAATATTCATCTTCCTTTTCTGGATGTTGCTGCATTAAAACATCTAAAGGTGTACCTTCTACATATTCTGTAATCAAAGCCCATCTATTCTCGATTTTAGTAACTTCTAATAATCTTGACATTTTTAAATCTGTATTTTCTTCAACTCTTGACTGAATCAATGCCTCATTTAAAATTGCAGATTTTGAATAATTTTCTACAAACAATTTTATAATTTTATTACCATCTCTATAAACTGTTTTGGTCTTTCTTTCCACAATAGGTTGATTTAAATTAAATTCCATAAAAAATTCATTCCTTTCTAAATTTAGCAAACATTATATTATTACATTTATTAACTATAACAAACTACTATCCATAATATACTTTTAAATACATATCTTTAATTTCACTAATTAATGGATAACGTGGATTAGTACCAGTACATTGGTCATCAAAAGCCATTTCTGACATTTCATCTAATGTAGATAAAAAGTCTTCTTCTTTAATTCCATACTCTTTAATAGTCTTTTTTATTCCAATTTTTTCTTTTAATTCATCTATTTTTCTTATCAAATTTTCTAGTTTTTCTTCATCATTATTTCCACCAATATTCAAACTCTCTGCTATTTCTGCATATCTTCTTAATGTATGTGGATGATCGTATTGTGGAAATGTACCCATTTTATGTGGGACTTCTGCACTATTAAATCTCATAACTTCATCCAATACAAGTGACACAGTAATTCCATGTGGCAAATGATGATATGCACCTAATTTATGACCCATAGAATGACATATTCCTAAAAAAGCGTTTGCAAAAGCCATTCCAGCAATTGTTGCAGCATGCGCCATTTTTTCTCTTGCCTCCGGATCATTTGCACCATTCTCATACGCTCTTGGTAAATATTCAAAAATAATTTTTAATGCCTCTAAAGCCAAGCCATCTGTAAATTCAGTTGCCATCATAGATGTATATGCTTCTATTGAATGAACTAATGCATCTATTCCTGAAGCTGAAGTTAAACT
>CAJKVD010000137.1 GCA_905203195.1 uncultured Clostridium sp.
TCACCATTTTTAGCACCGGTATGATTCAAATCAAATGAACTGATAGTTGTCTGCTTTTTTATTAAGTTTCTATATTTTTCTAATGGATGTCCAGAAATATAAATTCCCAACATTTCTTTTTCCATAGAAAGTATTTCTTTATCAGAAACTTCTGGATGCAATTCAAATGCATATTTTTGTTTTTGCATATCATCTTTTTCTTCTTTTGTTCCAATATCAAACATTGATACCTGTCCCTCAAAACTCTTCCTTTTTTCACTTTGAATTGCATCAATTATCTGTTCAAATGATGCCAACAAAGTTGCTCTTGTTTGTTCAAATTCAGAAAACACGCCTGCTTTTATTAAACTTTCTACACACTTTTTATTTACGCCTTTTTCAAGTGTTCTTTCACAAAAATCAATAAAACCTTTATAATTTCCATTTTTATTTCTCTCTTCTATTATTGCCTCAACTGGAGCTATTCCTACGTTTTTTATACTTCCTAACCCAAATCTGATTTTTTCATTTTCTACTGTGAATTTTGTCATACTTTTATTTATATCTGGTTTTAAAATTTCTATCTTTAATCTTTTACATTCATCTATATATTCCGGAATTTTATCCAAATTTCCTAAAAAACTATTTAAGGTTGCAGCCATAAATTCTGCTGGATAATACGCTTTTAAATATGCTGTTCTATATGCAACAACAGCATAACATGCAGCATGTGATTTATTAAATGCATATTTTGCAAATTCTGCCATCTCATCAAATATTTTATTTGCTGACTTTTCATCTATTCCATTTCTTACACATCCAGGAATTATTATATTTCCACTTTCGTCAACTTGACCATTAATAAATATTTCTCTCTCTTTTGCCATTACATCTAACTTTTTCTTTCCCATTGCACGTCTTACCAAATCTGCTCTTCCTAAAGAATATCCTGCTAATTCACGTACAATTTGCATTACCTGTTCTTGATACACCATGCACCCATATGTTACATTTAAAATTGGCTCTAAACTTGGATGTGTATACTCATTATGACCAGGATTTTGTTTTCCTTTTATATATCTAGGTATCTGATCCATTGGCCCAGGTCTATATAAGGATACGCCAGCTATTAAATCTTCCAAACAATCCGGTTTTAATTCTTTCATAAAGTTAGTCATCCCCTGACTTTCAAATTGGAAAACCCCTGATGTATTTCCATTTTGCCATAATTTATATACATTAGGATCTGACATATCTTTATCAAATTTTACATCTATTCCTTTATCTTTTTTGACCAAATTTATAGTATCTTGAATAACTGTTAAAGTTCTTAGTCCCAAGAAATCCATCTTTAATAACCCTAGTTCTTCCAAAGTTGTCATTATATATTGAGTAGAAATCTGATTATCCCTCACATATAAAGGCACATAAGTATCTACAGGATCTTTTGTTATAACAATTCCACATGCATGTGTTGAAGCCTGTCTTGGCATTCCTTCTAATCCCATTGCTATATCTAAAAGATTTTTTATTTCTGGTTCATTATCATATCTTTGCTTTAATTCTTTGTTTTGCTCTAATGCTTTTTTTATAGTTATATGCAACTCATTTGGTATCATTTTTGCTAAAATATCCGCTTCTGAATATGGCACATCAAGCACTCTAGCCACATCTCTTATTACCATCCTAGCAGACATTGTTCCAAAAGTTATAATCTGAGATACATGGTCATGTCCATATTTTCTTGAAACATAATCTATTACTTCTTGTCTTCTCTCATAACAAAAATCAACATCAAAATCAGGCATGCTAACTCTTTCCGGATTCAAAAATCTTTCAAAAAGCAACCCATATTTTATAGGATCTATATCAGTAATACCTATACTATATGCTAATATTGAACCTGCACCTGAACCACGTCCTGGTCCAACAGGAATACCTTGAGAT
Organism: uncultured Clostridium sp.; assembly: GCA_905203195.1. Taxonomy (GTDB): domain Bacteria; phylum Bacillota; class Clostridia; order TANB77; family CAG-508; genus CAG-269. The sequence continues at coordinate 1,927 of CAJKVD010000137.1, forward strand.
TTTGCATAATGAATAAAATCCCAAACTATTAAATAATAATCTACATATCCCATTTTTTTTATAACTGATATTTCATATTCAGCTCTTTTTAATATTTCTGGTGAGAATTCTTCACCATATCTTTGCTTTAATCCATCATAACATAACTTCTTTAAATAATCATAATGTGTAGGATATTCTGGCGGAACATCATAATTAGGCAAAATAGTATGTCCAAACTCAAATTCCACATTACATTTTTCTGCTATCTTTACAGTATTTTCTATAGCATCTGGAAAATTACTAAAATATTCACTCATTTCTTCTGGTGATTTTACATATAACTCATCTGTATCAAAATGCATTCTATCTGGATCACTCATTCTCTTTCCAGTCTGAATACACAATAAAACTTCATGATTATATGCATCTTCTTTTTTCAAATAATGAGCATCATTTGTAGCAACAATTGGTATATCTAATTTTCTTGCCAATCTTATCAATCTTTGGTTAGCCAATACTTGTTCTTGTATTCCATTATTTTGTATTTCTATGTAATAATCTTCTCCAAAAAGATTTTTATGCCATAAAGCTACTTCTTCAGCTTCTTTTTCTCTTCCATTTAATAAGTTCTGATTTAACTCACCTGCTAAACAAGCACTTAAACATATTATTCCTTCGTGATATTTTTCCAATATTTCTTTATCTATTCTTGGTTTATAATAATATCCATCCACAAACCCCAAAGAAACCAATTTACTTAGATTTTTATAGCCTTTATTATTTTTTGCCAATAATATTAAATGATAATACTTATTATCTATACCTGGTTCTTTATCAAACCTTGAACGAATTGCAACATATACTTCACATCCTATTATTGGTTTTATACCCTCTTTTTTACACGCTTTATAAAAGTCTATTGCACCATACATTACACCATGATCTGTTAATGCCATTGCATCCATTCCTAACTCTTTTGCCCTAACAGGTAAATCTTTTATTCTATTTGCTCCATCTAATAAACTAAATTCACTATGTATATGCAAGTGTACAAATTTTGACATTTTTATTTCTCCTATAATAATATTTTTCAAGGAGCTCCATTATAATAGAACTCCTCTTTTATATCTTTTACTTTCCACGTTATGATTATATCATGCAAATTTAAAATTAGCAAGACATATTTATTTGCAAAAGCGATGATTACCTATAGTTACTGTCATAGGCCTTGACCATATCCATTTATTTGTTGCAGTTGCCGGATTAAAATAATAAATTGCTCCATAACTCGGATCCCAGCCATTAATTGCATCTTGAGCAGCTTTTTTAGCAGTATTATTTGGACTTAAATTTATCTGTCCATCTTTTACCACATCAAATGCACCATTTTGATATATTACACCTGATA
>CAJKVD010000138.1 GCA_905203195.1 uncultured Clostridium sp.
CCCATTTGGATGGGGAGAATTATGGGGAATTGCTGATAGAACAGATTATGATTTAACACAACATATGAATCATTCAAAACAAGATTTATCTTACCAAGACCCAGAAACAAATGAGAAATATGTACCATATGTAATAGAACCATCACTAGGGGCAGATAGAGTATTATTAGCATTTTTATGCAATAGTTATGACGAAGAAGAAATAGCAGAAGGAGATACAAGAGTTGTATTACATTTACATCCTGCATTAGCTCCATTTAAAGCAGCTGTACTACCATTATCTAAAAAATTATCAGATAAAGCTACAGAAGTTCATAGAAGATTATCAAAGACTTTTATGTGTGATTATGATGAAGCAGGAAGTATAGGAAAGCGTTATAGAAGAGAAGATGAAATAGGAACACCATATTGCATTACTGTAGATTTTGATACATTAGAAGATGAATCTGTTACTATTCGTGATCGTGATACAATGGAACAAGTTAGAGTTAAAATTGATGAATTAGAAGATTGGATTCAAGAAAAAATAAAATTTTAGAAAAAAAGGCATTTCAGCTAAAACTGAAGTGCCTTAAAAAATTTAATTATTATACAAATTTTTTTCATACAAATCTTCGATATAAACATCTTTTTCTTCAAAACTATCTGCAAAACCTATTTTAGCTACATGTTGAGTAACACCCTGAATCCAAACAGGTCTATCGTCATAGAAAATATCACATTTTTCTTTATTATCTAAAATAGAATGAACTCTTTTTAAATCCATATATATCACTCTCCTATAAAAATTAATAAATCTAATTATGTAATTAATTCTATATAAAGTATATCCAAATAAATAAAAAATATGCTTTGATAAAATGTAAAATTTGAAATATACAACAAAAAGTGTTATAATATAATAAACTTTTTTGAAACCGAAAAGTGTAACACTTGGAGGTTTTGTTACCTCCAAGAAATTTTAAGGAGGTAAAAAGAATGGATGTTTTCGAATTAAAGGGAAAAGTTTTGCGGATAATTGACAAAAGAGTATATTTTTTTAATGAAGAAGGAATATATGAAAGAACGTCAATTATTGGTGCGAAAGATAAGAAACTAAAAAATTTAGGATTTAATGGTAACACAGGACAATATTATAGTACAAAGAGTTTATATGCGTATTTTCCGGACATATATTCAATTGCAGTAGAAAGAGCTGCGGCTTGCTTAAGTGTAGGAGATTCTATTCAAGAATTTAACCAAAATATTCTAAAGTTTGAAAAACTGTACAAAACAAAAAAATTTGAGTTAACAAATACGGTTTTTCGAATACGTGGAGGAAGATTTTATTTTTTTGATGAGAATGAAAAATATACATGCTTAAAAGAAAAAGAGATATTGCCATCTAATATATTTATAGGAGAGGTTTTTGTTAGGGATGCAAAACATGTTTCATATTATTGTGGCTTGCAAGTCCGTCAATTAGCTAAAGTGTTAGATGTAACTAATTTGAATATATTAAGAAAAGCACTTGGAAAGTTGAATGTAGGAGATACATTGGATATATTAAAGGAATATTGCAATGGAGGTATTATACTAGAAAAAACAAATTTACCAGATGGATTGGAACGGTTTGTTACACGGATTCAAAGACCAGAATTTGTATGTGAACCAGAAAATCCAAATAAATACACAACTTTTGACTATATCCATGTGTATGTAGGTATAATTGAGGAATGGAAAACTGATAGAAAAAAATATATTGAAGAACATAAAAAAGAAATAACTAAAATGGTTTTTGACAAGATAGAAAAAGATAAAACATTTTTAAAATATGGGATACCAATAAATTTCTTGAAAGTTTCAAAAATAACTTTAGTAAAAAGAACATCTGAAATTCATTATGTCTTAGTAATAAAAGACATTAATTAATTTAAAATTCTAATATGGAATTGACAACTAAAAAGATGTAGTTTGTATAGAACTATATCTTTTTAGTTATATGAAAAAAATTATAGAATATTTTAAGAAATTAGCACTCTACTATTGACAGTGCTAAAATAATATAGTATAATAAAAAAGTACTGAGAAAGAATAAATAATAATGCATAAAAAGGCAAAAATAAATATAATGTAAAAGCACATTCTTATGAATAGTGCTTTTAAACATAGCTTAAAAAATAATTAGACTACTAAATGCCTAAAAGAAGGAGGGATAAAAATGAATGTACAAAAATTTACACAAAAATCATTGGAAGCAATACAAAATGCACAAAGTATAGCATTAGAAAATCAGAATGCACAAATAGAACAAGAACATTTGATGCTTGCGCTATTAGAACAAGAAGAAAGCTTAATAAAAGAATTATTAAAAAAGATGGGGGTATCTGCAAATTTTGAAAATACATTAAAAAATAAAATTAATCAGATGCCAAAAATGTCAGGAGGAGCTAGACCAAATGATAGTATATATGTTTCAAGGGATGTAGATTTGACTTTAAATGATTCAGAAAAAATCGCATCTAAAATGAAAGACGAATATGTGTCAGTAGAACATATAATGTTATCAATATTTGATAATGCAAATAGTCAAATAAAAGAATTATTTAGAACATATAATATAAATAAAAGTGAATTTTTAAAAGCATTGTCAAGTGTAAGAGGAAATACAAGAGTGACAACAGATAATCCAGAAGAAACTTATAATGCATTAAAAAAGTATGGTCAAGATTTAGTAAAAATGGCAAGAGAGCAAAAATTAGATCCAGTTATAGGTAGAGACACAGAAATAAGAAATGTAATAAGAATATTATCAAGAAAAACTAAAAATAATCCATGTTTAATAGGAGAACCAGGTGTTGGAAAAACAGCTATAGCAGAAGGACTAGCACTTAGAATAGTTAGAGGTGATGTACCTGAGGGATTAAAGGATTGTACAATATTTTCTTTAGATATGGGATCACTTGTTGCAGGAGCAAAATATAGAGGAGAATTTGAAGAAAGATTAAAAGCTGTTTTACAAGAAGTAAAAAAGAGTGAAGGAAAAATAATTTTATTTATAGATGAGATTCATACAATTGTTGGTGCTGGAAAAACAGATGGTGCTATGGATGCAGGAAACTTATTGAAGCCAATGCTAGCAAGGGGAGAATTACATTGTATAGGAGCAACAACACTAAATGAATATCGTCAATATATAGAAAAGGATCAAGCACTAGAAAGACGTTTTCAACCTGTAATGGTAGATGAGCCAAGTGTAGAAGACACAATATCAATATTAAGAGGCTTAAAAGAAAGATATGAAGTATATCATGGTG
>CAJKVD010000139.1 GCA_905203195.1 uncultured Clostridium sp.
TATTAAGATTATTTGAAATTATAGAAGCATATGCTTCCATAGTGCCATTTAAAATATCACTATAAATTTTAGCCATTTCAATTGCTTGTCTATTTTCAATAATAGCGTCTTCTAGGATATCTTCATCTTCATCATATAATTTTATAATTTTTCCCTTTAATGTTTTTTCCATAACTAATTCATTTGATTTTAAAGAAGTTGTAAAATAAACTAATCCTTTTTCTAAACTTAATAATTTTAAAAGTTCTTTGTTTTTCATAGAATTTTTTAATATATATTCAGCAATTTCTGTTTCTTTATTTATTTGTTTTAAGTTAGCTAAAAAATAAGAAGAATTTAAATAAAGAATCTGAAAAATAAAGCGAGTTTTTTTATAGGTTTGAAAATTTTTTATTTTACGTTTTTCAAAATCTTCAATAACTTTATTTCTACGTAAAGAAACAGTAATAAAAAAATCATCACGAACAACAATCATCCCTAATGGCATAGTAGTATATATATCATTTTCTTCAGATTTTTCCTTGATAGGAACATCAACAACAAATAAAATTGTATCATCATCATCTTCTGTATCAATTCTAGCCTTTTCTTCAAAGTCTAATGCATCACGAATAAAATCCTCTTGTATATTAATATTTGCACAAACTTTTTTAATTTCGGTTTCCGATGGGTTGACCAGGTTTATCCAACTTCCTTTTTTAAATTCTTTAATTTCTTCAAATTTATTTGTTTCGACATCTGTATTATAAATTTTAATCATTGTTTCATTCCCCTTTCATGGCCATAAACTAGATAAAAAGCATGCTAAATTAATTGTACATAAAAGAACAATATTTAAATAAAAATCTAGCAAAGTTTAATCTTATACCCATCCTAATATAATAATTGTAAACTGATTTGTAAATTTTGTCAAGAGATTTACATAAATATAAAAATTAATTAATAGTATTGACAAATAAAGAATAAAAGTATTATAATAAATAAGCAAAAGAAATTAAAGCAATTTAAAATATTATAAAAATATATGCACCATTAGCTTAGTTGGTAAAGCAGCTGACTCTTAATCAGAAGACCCTCGGTTCGAGTCCGAGATGGTGCACCAAAAAAACACTTATAAAATATGTACTTATAAGTGCTTTTTCTATTAAAGATACATTTTATTTAATTTCATCTCCAACAATATTTTTAATCTTTTTTAATTGAACTTTTAAATCCTCGTACTTAGCATTACCAATAGAAGTATCTAAACCAGCATCAAATCTAGCAATAGTCTTTTCGATGTCCAACAATTTGAATTTATGAGTAGAAACATTAGGATTTTTATACATATAAATAGGAGTATAAGTAATACTATCAAAAGAAAGCTTTTTATTGGTAAAATCAAAAGATAAGTTTAGATTTAATATAATAGAATTACGAGTATTTTCTGCATTTTGATCACATATAAAATTTCCTAAAGCATAAATAACAAAACAATCTTTAGTAGAACCATCAGCCAAAGTAACAGTTCTCTTTTTCATAGGTTCCAAAGTATGAGGATGATTACCCAAAATAATATCAACACCATTTTCAAACAAAAAATTAGCCAAATCTTTTTGATCATCATTTGCGACAGTCTTATATTCAGTACCCCAATGCATACAGGCAACAATTATATCGGCATTTTCAGATTTTGCTTTTTCGATTTGAGATTTTATCAAACTTTTATTTATTAAATTAACACAAAAATCCTTTCCAGAAGGAATAGGGATTCCGTTGGTTCCGTAAGTATAATCTAAAAAAGCAATCTTAACGCCATTAATATCATTATATAAGAGTTCTTTTTGAGATTCTTCTGTTTTATAAGTACCTAAATGAGAAATATTATAACTATCCAAAACATCAATAGTTCTGGAAAGACCAGAAAAACCCATATCCAAACAATGATTTCCAGCCGTAGAAATAACATCAACGCCGATATCAGCAATACATTTTGCTAGACTATCAGGAGAATTAAAAGTAGGATAATTGCTATAACCACGTTCTTTACCAGCAAAACTTGTTTCCAAGTTACCAATAGTAATATCTGAAGATAAAGTATAATTTTTAACATCATCAAAAACATAGGAAAAATCATATTCATCCTTTGATTTATTATACGCATCCCAATATTGAGTGTTATGGCACATAATGTCTCCAATAGCAGTCAAAGTAAAAGAGGTCTTGGATATTTTATTAGATTTAGTTTCATTTTTATCTCTATCTATATTTTGCTCATTATAATCAGAATATATAATATCATTAGTTTTTTTAGCCAAATTGTTCAAAAAAATATGATTAGTTAGTTTTGTAAAAATAAAAAGTAACAATAAAATAATTGAAAAAAAAACAACAATAAAGATTAAAGAACGAACAACTTTATTCTCAGTTATTTTAGTATTTAAATTAAAATGACGCTTATTTCTTCTATTATTCCTCATAAAATCATTCCCCTCCAAAAGTTACAAAAAATTATAAAATTTAGTATATAAAATATTATAGCAAAAATTGTCAAAAATTCAAACAAAAAATAAAGAATAAATTTTAAAAAAAAAGAAAATAATAGTATAAAAGAAATAAAAAAAGAAGTAAAACTTCGGAAAGGATTTATAAAAAATGAAAGTTATAGATAAAATTGCATTAGTGTTAATCATAATAGGTGCTATAAATTGGGGATTAATTGGCTTTTTTAATTTCAACTTAGTAGGAATGATATTTGGAGACATGACAGTTATATCAAGAATAATTTATGCTTTAGTTGGAATATCAGGACTATGGGGAATAAAATTATTATTTGATGATTAAAAAGCAGCTTACACCACATGATTGTGGTGAAGTACATATTAATAATATCATATGAGTTAAATTTTTCGTGGCAAAATATAATAAAAAAATAAGACTAGTCAAAAAGACTAGCCAAACATAAATACCTTGTGTATAATTTGGTTGAAAGATCAAAAATACAGGAGGTATTTTAATGGTTGAAAATATTTTAGCAAAATAAACAACAACAGTGAAAGCCAAAACAGGATTAGTAGAATATACAAGGACTAAATATATACAAAAACAAGAGAATGGTAAAAATAATGTGTATATCTAACGGATGAAATATTAAATATAAAAGAAATAGGACAAGTATCGGAAGGAATAATAGAATTAGTTGCTCAAAACATATCAGAAGTGTCATATAGAGTATGTACAGAAATGATAAGTAAAATGTATAGGTTTAAAATAGATATGTCACAAATACATTGAAAATAAAATATTGAAAAGA
>CAJKVD010000140.1 GCA_905203195.1 uncultured Clostridium sp.
TAGATACATCAAAAGAATTAACTGAGCAAAATTATAATGATATAAAAAATAAATTAATAAATTATGCAGCAACATATAGAGGTCTATATTCAGATGAATGGTATGCAATGGATGGAAATACATTGGTAAAAGCAAGTACATCTAACTTAACAGATGAGCAAAAAAAATTAAAAAATGGCTGTGGATTAACATATGATGAATACAAAATGGCTTATCAAAAAATGTTAAAAAATGTGTATACTTATGGTGGATTCTGGATGGGAAGATATGAGGCTGGAATAGAAGGAAGTATAGAAAATTTAGCGAAATCGAGAAACTCACATAAAGATATAGAAATAGGAATATCTCCAAAAGCTATAATTCAAAAAGATGCTATACCATATAACTATATATATTGTAGTGAAGCTCAAGCTTTGGCTAAAGAAATAACACCAGACAATAATTATTCAAGTTCTTTAATGTTTGGAATACAATGGGATTTAATTTGTGAATTTATAGAAATGAAAAGTGAATTGACAATAGCAGATATAAATTCTGATAGTACAATATGGGGAAATTATAATAATGCAAAAATAGAAAATATAACAGTGGGAAAATATGCTATACATAATGATTCATTAGGGGCATGGACAAAAATTGCAAATTCTTATGTAAAACCAGATTCAGGAAATGATTATAGAACATTATTAAGCACTGGGATATCAGACTATACAAAAAAAATGAATATTTATGATTTAGCAGGAAATGAATGGGAATGGACATTAGAAAAAACTTCTGATGATATTTATCCTTGTTCCCACAGAGGCGGAAGTTTTTATGATTTAGGTTCTAGTAGGGCTGTTTCTTATCATGGTTATAATGGAGTAACCTATAGTGGAAATGCTGTTAGTTTTAGACCTGTACTTTGCATGAATTAAAAATGAAAAAACTACCTAAAATTTAAAACTTCTTTCAAAATTTTTAACTATAATGCAAAAAGTAAAACTGACAAAAGAAAAAAATTAATTTTATTTAAAGAAATACTGTATATAAAAGTATTAGTAGATTAGTATAAAAAATTGAATTTATAAGTAAAAAATCACTGTTCAGCTATTGACAAGACAGTGATTTTTTTGATATAATATATAAGAATTTTCACGAAATTTATTAAAATCAAACGAAGAAGTTAAAATCAACAAATTTTAATCAAAGATTTCAATTTTAAGAAAAGAGGAATTAAATATAGAAAACCGTAAGAAAATCTAAGATGAAGAGCAGACATTTTAGAAAACTTAAAGGAGCTATATTCTAAGAAGGACTTTTCCTAAAATCAAATAAATTATTTCTGCCAAAATAAAATTAAGGAGTGATTTTTTTGAAAATACGCGATATCCAATATGAAAAAGCCTCAAGAAAAGATTTTGCCAAAGTTGGAGATTTTATTGAAATGCCAAACCTAATCAAAGTACAAAAAGATTCATATGACTGGTTTGTAGAAGAAGGATTAGGAGAAGTATTAAAAGATATTTCACCAATTGAAGATTATTCAGGCAATCTAGTTCTTGAGTTTTTTGATTATTACATGGAAGAAAAAACAAAATATACATTGGAAGAAGCAAAAGAAAGAGATGCTACATATTCTACAAGATTACATGTAAAAGTAAGATTAATCAACCGTGAAACAGGAGAAATAAAAGAGCAAGAAATCTATTTAGGAGATTTTCCATTAATGACAGACAGTGGAACATTTGTAATCAATGGAGCAGAAAGAGTTGTAGTAAGCCAATTGGTACGTTCACCAGGATGTTACTATGACGAAATATTTGATACAAAAACAGGAAAGAAAACATATACATCAACAGTAATGCCATTAAGAGGAGCATGGCTAGAATATGAAACAGATGGAAACGATATATTCTGGGTACGTGTAGATAGAACAAGAAAAGTTCCAATCACAACATTATTAAGAGCAATAGGAGTTATTACAGATGATCAAATAAGGGAATTGTTTGGAGAAGAAGATTTAATAACAACAACTATTGCAAAAGATCCAATAAAAGATCAAGATGAAGCTTTAATAGAAATATACAAAAAATTGAGACCAGGAGAATTACCAACTGTAGAAGCAGCAAGAAGTTTATTTAATGGATTATTTTATGATAATAGAAGATATGACTTAGCAAAAGTTGGTAGATATAAATTTAATCAAAAATTAGGACTAGCAGGAAGAATTAAAGGAAAAGTAGCTGCAAATGATATTATTGATAGTGAGACAGGAGAAGTTTTTGTACAAGCAGGAGAAATAATTAAAGGAGATATTGCAGAAGATATACAAAATTCAGGAATTAATATTGTTGATATTTTAGTAGGAGAAAGAAAAGTTAGAATTATTGGTAATGGTACAGTAAATGCACATAAAGTTTTACCAAATGTTGATTTAAGTAGTTTACATTTAAAAGAAAATGTAAATTATGCAGTATTAAAAAATATAGTAGATAATACAGCAGAAGAAGATTTAATAAAAATGTTAAAAGAAAGAATGGAAGAATTAGTGCCAAAACATATCACAACAGAAGATATGATAGCATCAATTAACTTTTTATTAAATTTATCACATGGTTTAGGTAAGAAAGATGATATAGATCACTTAGCAAACCGTAGAATTCGTTGTGTAGGTGAACTTTTACAAAACCAATTCAGAATTGGTTTAGCAAGACTTGAAAGAGTTGTTCGTGAAAGAATGACAATTCAAGACTTAGATGTTGTAACACCACAAACATTAATTAATACAAAACCTATAACATCTGCTATTCGTGAATTCTTTGGAAGTTCACAATTATCACAATTTATGGACCAAACAAACCCACTTTCTGAATTAACACATAAAAGAAGAATTTCAGCATTAGGACCTGGTGGTTTAACAAGAGAAAGAGCAGGATTTGAGGTTCGTGATGTTCACTATACACATTATGGTAGATTATGCCCAATTGAATCACCAGAAGGACCAAACATTGGACTTATATCAGCACTTTCATCATTTGCAAGTATAAATGAATATGGATTTATAGAAACACCATATAGAAAAATAGATCCAGAAACACATAGAGCTACAGATATTGTAGAATATATGAGTGCAGATGTTGAAGACAATTATATAATTGCCCAAGCATCAGAGCCAATGGATGAAAATGGAGAATTTATAAATGACAGAATTAGAGTTCGTTACAGAAATGACATTATAGAAGTTGATAAAAAACAAGTTCAATATGTTGATGTTTCTCCAAAACAATTAGTATCAATTGCTGCA
>CAJKVD010000141.1 GCA_905203195.1 uncultured Clostridium sp.
ATGCTGACTACGTTAAAAACATGATTACAGGTGCTGCTCAAATGGATGGTGCTATCTTAGTTGTTTCTGCAGCTGATGGTCCTATGCCACAAACAAGAGAACACATCTTATTAGCTAGACAAGTTGGTGTTAAATACATCGTTGTTTACTTAAATAAATGTGATATGGTTGATGATCCAGAATTATTAGAATTAGTTGAAATGGAAGTTAGAGACTTATTAACAGAATATGGTTTCCCAGGAGACGAAATTCCAGTTATAAAAGGTTCATCTTTAAAAGTTTTAGAGAGCACATCTACAGATCCTAATGATCCTGTTTATGCTCCAATGAAAGAATTAATGGATGCTGTTGATAGTTATATACCAACACCAGAAAGACCAATTGATCAACCATTCTTAATGCCAGTAGAAGACGTATTCACAATTACAGGACGTGGAACAGTTGCTACAGGTAGAGTAGAAAGAGGAGAAGTTAAACTTCAAGACGAAGTTGAAATTATTGGTTTAACAACAGAAAGAAGAAAAACTGTTGTAACAGGTGTTGAAATGTTCAGAAAACTATTAGATCAAGCTGAAGCTGGAGATAATATTGGTGTTCTATTAAGAGGTATTGATAGAAAAGACATCGAAAGAGGTCAAGTTCTATGTAAACCAGGAACAATTCATCCACATACAAAATTCACATCACAAGTTTATGTTTTAACAAAAGAAGAGGGTGGACGTCATACACCATTCTTTAATGGATATAGACCACAATTCTACTTCAGAACAACAGATGTTACAGGTGTTATTGAATTAGCAGCTGGAACAGAAATGGTTATGCCAGGAGATAACATCGACATGACAATCGAATTAATTACTCCAATCGCTATCGAAAAAGGATTAAGATTCGCTATTCGTGAAGGTGGTAGAACAGTTGGTTCAGGTGTTGTTGCAGACATTATTGAATAATAAATATAATAATAGTAAGGGTTACAGAAATTTGTGACACCTTGCTATTTTTTATTACTAATGTTTGCAACCTTTATTTATTTTTAAATTCAATGATAGAGGATAAGAAAGAATTGACAAAGTAAACATAAAAGTATATAATATTATATATTATAACCACAGGAGGTAAGTAAAAATGGGACGGATAATGAGATTTAAAGAAGTAAAAAAGTTAATGGACGAGCAGAAAGAAAAAGACATAAAAGAATTAGAAGAGGCAACTTTAGAGTTTACGCAAGAACTTGATAACTTAAAAGAACTTCTATTAAAAGGAAAAATTTCAGGAAAAGAATTTACAGAAGGAGTGAGCGAAGCAAGTCAAAAATGTAATAAACGACGCAAAGAAATACTTGACCGTTATAACATCAGACTTTAAAATTAATTTAGCAGATTATATAAGAAAAAATTATTGAATTTATTTAAATGTAATAAAAAACGTTCCAACCCAACTGCAAAAGAATTTAAGCAGTTGGGTTACTATCATTATAGGGCTAAATTTAATTTTTGACTTTGTAAACATAAAGTGATATAATGTTAGTATAAAACTTTAGGAGGTAAATACCCATGTATAAGGAATCAAGAAAAATGATGATCGAACTGTGGAGAATTCGGTATGAGGAGAAACAAGAAATAGACCGAATAAATGAAGAATTTTCAGAAATGGAAAAAGAAGTAAAACAAAATTATGAGGAACTAAAAAATTTAGATACTGGATTTTTCAAGAGGATTAAAAACTGGTTGAGCTTTAAGAATCAATTAGATGAGATTTATACAGCAAGAAATCGGCAAATTCAAGAAATCAAAAATATTTATCAAGGAAAATTTGATCAGTTTGATATAAGTATTTTTTGAAATTCTCCCAATCATGCAAATTTGCGTGATTGGGAACTTTTTCGTATAAAAGTATTGATTTTTTTAATAAACAATAATAAAATATGTATATTATAAATAGAATTATACAAACAGTATTAGGAGGAAATATACGTGAAAATAATATTAGATGCAATGGGTGGAGATAATGCACCAGATGCAAATATAAAAGGGGCTGTAAAAGCAGTTAATAAAGTAAAAGCTGAGATAGTTTTAGTTGGAAAAGAAGAGGTTATACGTGGTAAAATTAAAGAATTTTATGGAAAAGAGATAGAAGAAATTTCTGATAGATTAAAAATAAAAAATGCTACAGAAACAATTGAAATGGAAGAGCAACCTACAGTTGCTATTAAGCATAAAAAAGATTCATCTATGGTAGTTGGATTTAATATGTTAAAAGCTGGCGAAGGTGATGTATTTATTTCTGCAGGAAATTCTGGAGCGTTACTTGCAGGGGCTACTTTATTAGTTGGTAGAATTAAAGGTATAGATAGACCAGCATTAGCTGGAATTTTGCCAGCATATAGAAGTCAATTGTTGTTAATGGATTGTGGTTCAAATACTAATTGCAAACCTATAAATTTATTACAATTTGCACAGATGTCTACAATATATTTGCGTAATACTTTTGGAATTGAAAAACCAGCTATAGGACTTTTAAATATTGGTACAGAGGAAACTAAGGGAAATGAGTTAGTTAAGGAAAGTTATCATTTATTAAAAGAAAGATCTGAAGAATTAGGCATTAATTTTGTTGGTAATGTTGAAGGAAGAGATGCTTTTTCTGGTGAGATTGATGCTATTGTTACAGATGGTTTTACAGGAAATGTTTTTTTAAAAACTACAGAAGGTTTAGGTAAATTTGTAAAACGTTCTTTAAAAGAAAGTTTGTTTAAGAGTGTTTTATCAAAAATTGCTACTGTTCCAGCTTTACCTGCTATGAGTAGATTTTCTAAAGTTATGGATTACAAATCTTATGGTGGAGCATTGTTTTTGGGTGTAAAAAAACCAGTTGTTAAAGCACATGGTAGTAGTGATGAAAAATTATTTGAGTATACTATAATTCAAGCAGAAAAATTTGTTGAAAACAAAGCTGTTGATAAGATGATAGAAGCTTTTTCTGACTTGTCAGTATAAATTAAAAAATATTTTCAAATATACTTGACAAAACGAATAACATATAATATAAAATTAGTATGATTAAGAAATTATCAAATGAATAAATCATTTGCAAACTTGAGAGGAGGTGAACTCGTAGAATGAGTTCAGATGAAATTTTAGAAAAAGTAAAAGGAATTATTGTTGAACAATTAGGTGTGGCTGATACAGCAGTTACAATGGAAGCATCTTTTATTGATGATTTAGGAGCTGATTCATTAGATATAGTTGAATTAATAATGGCTATAGAAG
>CAJKVD010000142.1 GCA_905203195.1 uncultured Clostridium sp.
GTGAGGGCGAAGATTCTGGAAATTGGAAAACAAAAGAAACAAGAAACTGGATGGAAAATATGCATGTTGAAAAAAATGTAATAGAAAAAGATGGTGATCAAACAATTACAGTATGGTAAAGGAGGAAAAACTCTTGGAAAATGAAAACATTGATTTTAACAATGAGGTGTCATATATTAAAGAAAATTTAATAAATTGGTATCCATTTTCTACTAATTCAGAGATTTTAGAAATAACTACTAATGCTGAAATAAAACTAACAGAATACCTAAAAAGCAAAACATATAATGTAATAAGACTAATTGCAGAAAAAGAAATGCTTAGTAGAAGTGATATTGGAAAATTTAATTATGTAATAATTCATAATATAGATGTTATAAATAAATCTGAAATAAGCTTAGAACAAATACTAGAGTTTGCAAAAGAACATCAGAAAGAAAATGGAACAATATTAATTTCAATAAAAAATAGTTTGGGTATTGAAAATTTAAATTGTAGCTCTCCTAATCAAGCGCAGAGCAATGAAGAAAAAAATATGTATTTGAAAAATGATGTTTTAAATTTAATAAATCAAATTTTTGAAAATTATCATTATAAATTTTATTATCCATTACCAAATGAAGATTATCCAAATGTGATTTTTACAGACAAACATTTACCTAGTCAGGAAGGTATATTGCGTGATATGACATTATATAAGCCACACACAGTGGTAAAAGATGATGAAAGAGAATTTTTTAGAAAATTGTTAAAAGAAGATAAGAATTTATTTGGAATTTTTGCAAATACCTTTTTATTGGAAATATCTTTGGAACCTATAAAAACAGATATTGAATATGTTTCTTTTGGGAATTCAAGAAAACCTGAATACAGATTAAAAACAGTAATGACTGATACCAAAGTTTACAAAGAACCTATTTCAAAAAAAGCTGAAGTTCATATATCTGAAATAAAAGAAAATATAGAGATTTTGGAAAAATCAAATATTTATATGTTAGATAAATATGAGAATGGTCAAATTTATAGTAAATTGGTAAAACAAGAAATATCATTTGATAAATTTCTGATTAATGAGGCAAATAAAAATGGAATGAATAGCATAATAGATTGGATAAAAAAATTTAAAGATGAATTAGATATTAAATTAGAAAAATCTGAGAACAATAATTTAACAGTATTTGAAAAATATGGTTTGAAGTGTGATAGTGATTTAAAAAATAAAATGCATTTTATAAAACATGGGATATTTGATTTGATTTTTCAAAATTGTTTTGTTATAGATAATAAATTTTATTTTTATGATCAAGAATGGAGAGAAGAAAATATACCATTGGAATTCATAATATATAGAGCAATTTATTATCTAGGGAATTCAAATAATTTAATTGATACAGATATGTTATATAAATCTTTAAATTTAACCGATTTTATAGAAATATTTAATAAATTAGAATTTATATTGCAAGAGAAAATTAAAGATGATGAAATATGGGACATACACAGAGAAGGATATATGACAGTTAATGCAACATATGCTACTATGGTTCATTTTAGAAACTTACATGCAGAATTAAAAAAAGATTATGATAAATTAGAAAAAGAAAAAGAAAATAGCGAGAAAGAACTCGAAAATAAAATAATAGAAAAAGAAAAACTTATAGATGAGTTACAAAAAAAGATAAAAGCTATGGAAAATTCAAGAAGTTGGAGAATAACAAAACCACTTAGATATTTTAATGGAAAATTAAGAAAATAGAGCTGGTAGATGAAAGGAATGAAAAAAATGGCAAGCAAAAAAAGAATAAGAGATGTACTATTTCCAGAAGGTGGAAAAATAAGAAGTTGGTTAAGAACGTTAAATAGATTTGTACACAGCATATTTAGTCCTAAATATGTAAAAGAACAAATTAAAAGCATAAAAAATGTTGGATGGAAAGCAACATTTCGTGAAATGAAAAGATATATGGTAATGGGAACATTAGCAGAACCAGAAAATATATATGAAAAATGGATAGAGTTAAATGAACCTAAAGAAGAAGATTTACAGAAACAGAGAGAGACAAAATTTAAAAATCAACCTAAAATTAGTATAATAATTCCAATGTATCATACTCCTGTTAAATTTTTTGATGAATTAGTTGATTCATTAATAAGTCAAACATATTCTAATTGGGAATTATGTTTGGCTGATGGAAGTGAAGAACAAAATAAAAAATTGGAACCAATTTATAAAAAAGATAGTAGAATAAAATATAAATTCATGGGTGAAAATAAAGGAATTGCTGGAAATACTAACGCGGCTTTAGAAATGGCAACAGGTGATTATATAGGGCTATTAGATCATGATGATATTTTACCAGTATTTTCATTATATGAAGTTGTAAAAGCAATAAATAATCATCCAGAAGCAGATTTTATATATTCAGATGAAGATAAATTTGAAGAATTAGGTGGAAAAAGATATGATCCATATTTTAAATCTGATTTTGGACCAGATACTTTAAGGGCTAATAATTTTATTTGTCATTTTAGTGTATTTCGCAAAGATTTAATGGATAAATTAGAGGGATTTAGAAGTGAATTTGATGGGGCACAAGATTATGATATTATATTAAGAATGAGTGAAAATGCAAAACATATTTTACATATTCCAAAAATTTTATATCATTGGAGAGTACATGAATTGTCAACAGCAAAAGCTGGTGCACATGCTAAACCATATGCGTATGAGGCAGGAGCCAAAGCAGTTAAAGCACATATTGATAGGCTTGGATTAAAAGGTACAGTAGAACAAGGAAAAACAATAGGTACATATAAAGTTAATTATGATATAATAGGAAATCCTAAAGTTTCAATAATTATTCCAAACAAGGATTATATAGGGACTTTAAAAGTTTGTTTAAAATCTTTAAAGAAAACCACGTATAAAAATTATGAAATTGTAATAGTAGAAAATAATAGTACAGAAAGCGAAACTTTTGAATATTACAAAAAAATAGATGGAAAAGACAATATAAGAGTTGTATATTATCCAGAAAAAGTGTTTAATTATTCAGCAATTATTAATTTTGGAATTAGAAATGCAACAGGTGATTACATAGTACAATTAAATAATGATACTGAATTATTAACACCAGATTGGCTACAAGAGATGCTAGGTTTTGCACAAAGGGAAGATGTAGGAGCTGTTGGCGTAAAGATGTATTATCCAGATAAAACAATTCAGCATGCAGGTATAATTGTTGGAATAGGTGGAG
>CAJKVD010000143.1 GCA_905203195.1 uncultured Clostridium sp.
AAATTGAGGAATCTAAAGATTCAGGAAAGTCGATGAATGGTTTTAGAGCTTTTAACGTTTCATCTAATTGTTCTATGTTCCACAATATTTGATGCTGTCTTTTATGAAGTTTAAGCTCATCATACATCCATTTGCCTAGGGGTGTAACAGGTATAATCTTGCCATTTTCTTCTCGTTCAAATTGTTTATCATATTCGTCACAACACGGATCTATCCAACCTTGATTCCCATCATTATGTATGTGTTCTTTTCCTGTTGGCCATTTTTTTCTTTTCGCATTATTGCATGAACGACAAGAATAAACAAGATTGGAATAATCAGTATCTTTGATAGTAGTCAACATTACTTTAGGTACAAAATGGTCTATTTCAAAGAACTCTCTTCTAGGCCAATCTCTATCGTTGCAATATCCACAATGCCCACGAAAATCTTTCTGGAGATTAATTTTATGTTCATGATAGTCGGATACCTCTTTTGTTATATTTTGTCTTTTAGGTGTTGTTTCTCTAAATTTCATTCCTTGTTCTTTTTGAGAATAGATAGTAGTTCTTTGGATTCCTTTACTAAGTCAGAGATATTGTTGATAGCGCTTGACGTTAATAAACTTGCTGGTAGTTGATTAGCTTCCGGATCGACTTCATTCATGAAAATATGTAAACGCAGTAATTCTTCTTCTTCTTGAATAGATAAAACTTTTTTTTCACTTAGCTCTTTTATTTTATTTTCGGCTGTTATGATTTTTGTTTGATATCTATCTATGGCAGTTTCTAGCTGCTTTAAAAAAAGATTGGCCGAACTTTCAATTTCCTCTTTGTCTTTAACAATATATACGTCTTCCATGTGTGCTATGGCGTCCTGTGCATAGGAGGTCAGCATGACTAATGGAAAGTATTTTTTTTGTGAATTGATAAGGTCAACTACGCTATCTCCATTAAATGTTAGTTGTCCAGAGTCAGCTAAACGATAATCTACGACTAATGCATCTAGTTCTTCATCATTAATGAAACGTAAAACGTCATAGACATTATTAATATTTTCTATGGGCAGAATTTTAATATCAAATTCATTTTTAAAAGCTTGATAAAATTTGGCTTGATAGCCTTCATCTTCATCTAAATACCCTATTCTATATTTTTTGCTCATAATTTTTAATCTGCTTTTTTAAATGTTATTTGAATGGCAAAACCATCTTCTATATCTCTAACAATTCTTATAGCAGAATTGTTATATTCACTAATAATAGATTTAACGATATATAAACCTAATCCAGTACCAATTTGCTTTCCTAATCTATCTTTTTTGGAAGATTCAAATGAATTAAAAATTTCTTCAGGATTATGTTTGTATTCTTCTGCAAGTCCTAGACCTGTATCTTGAAAAATTATATGTACTAAATCATCTTCTACTACGCATTTTATGTCTAATCTTCTGTTGACTTTATCTTTCTTTTCTTTTATTGAATAAAAAGCGTTAGTTAAGAGATTATTGAAAATAGTGTCCAGGTCTACCTCATGAGCTTTAATTGATGTTAAATTATTTTCTTCTAAATTATGTAATTCAATAGAGATGTTACTATCAGTAGCAGCTGCTATCCATGTTGATTTAAATAAGTCAAAGTAAGTTGATAAAATAATTTTTTTTCTTTTTCTTTTGTCTTTTCTTAATGAGTTTAATGCAAAATCTAACCAATGTTTGATGTTTCTATCTTCTTTCTGAATTATTTCTAGTAAATAAAAAGGGTTTTCAAATTTAATAATTCCCTTCATTTGTTCTTCTGTTAAATACTGATGTAATACGGTAGACAAATCGTTTGTTCTTGAAGATAGAATGCCTGCCAAACTTTTAAGTTCATGCGCAAAAGAAGAAATTATCAATCCTGTACTAGCTAAGTTTCTAAGCATTCTTAGTTCATTGTCTTTTTCTTCTAGCTCTTCTGTTGCTACTTTATATCCTTCTTTTAAAGAATCAATATCTTCTTGAGGAGAGTCGGAACTTTCGGAATCATTTTTTATAAGAGCATCAGCTTTTTTTCGGGCTACTCCTTTCGGATTTTTTAGTTCGTATAATTGTGATAGATAATACATTATTGTATTCCTATCTTTCTCAAAGAAAGAGATTATTTCTATAATGATATTAGAAAACAGACTAAAAACATCGTTTTCTTGTAATCCTTCACGACTTGACTTGTCTTGAAAATATGGATTATCAATTCGTGAAATTTGTACGGCTCCTGCGATTTGGTTAGGACGTATTCTATATCCACCTAGTTTTTGTCCGGCACCACCAGGGCTTTGTGCTTGCCTTTCACCTAATTTGAGCCAATCTTGTCCATTTTCTCCATATGGGCGAACACGAAAGTTATCTCTAAATATCTTAATGCCCCCATTTTTCTTTAACCAGTTTTTTCTTACTGAACTTTGAAAGGTTTTATATGGGTATTTTTGTAAATTATCTTCTCCTATATTATCCGAAATTGTATTTTTTATAAAATAAAAGTCAAAATGAAATTTGCCTATTTTATCCAATAAACTATGATCTATATTGCTAAATCCCTTTAATTTGTTTAATTGGGTTTCTATAGTAATAGTTTTATGTTTAAAATCTTCGAGTGTATAGGGGTATTTCTGCATTGTTTCATACTTGAATAATTCTTTATATTCTTGTTCAAGAGCAGAAGTAACTAATTCATTTCGAGTTATATTGATAATTAGAGTTTGGTCTTTGTCAGCTTTATAAGATGAAGAGATTTTATAATCATAATCATCGCTTTCGCTTTTATTTATTTTACCTTTTAAATCCGTAAAAGGAGAATATAAAAATATTGAAAACTCTTCTGTATTAAAAGGAGGAACTAAAATTTCTAGGTTTGCAGATAAGCTTTTAATTGCTTCTATATCCCAAACATCATTTAACTGTGTTATTTCTAAAACAGTCCCATTTTGGAATGGTGGAATTTCTTTTATGATTTTTTTTTCTTCAATTAAGTGATAAATTTTGCTTTTTACATCTTTCGGATCAATATTGTTTATCGATGCGTAAATATCTGATACTGTAATACCTGGTTTATCAAAGTAACTCCAATCTACAGTCCATTTATATCCTATATCACTTTTTTCAGGAACAGTATACATGGTAGTGTAATTCCCTAATCTATTTAATGCAAATCGTCCAATACCTTTAGCTCCAGTTTTTATTCTGCCATTATCTGATT
>CAJKVD010000144.1 GCA_905203195.1 uncultured Clostridium sp.
TCTGGTATCTCTTTACTTAATACTTTTGAAAATACTCTTAAATCATATATTCCTTTTCCTGTAAAAATACCTTCTTTGAAATTATCTTGGTATATATCTGAAATGGCATTTGTATAATTGTCTATTCCTCCTGCACCTGCAAATATTTTGGTAAATATTGTTTTTAGGCTAATATCTAAATTTATTCCTACTCGAGGTTGCATTATTCCATATCCTTCTATTACAACATTTTTCTTTTGATCTATTATAGGTTTATTTAATATATGTGCCATTGCTCCTACTAATTCTTGTGCTGTATTTAATACTAAATCTGTATCTGCATCTAATGTAATTATATATTTTATCTGTGGAATTTTTTCTATACTATTATATAAAAATGGATTTGCTATATTTCCTAGCAAATATTCATTTAATTGATTTAGCATTCCTCTTTTTCGTTCCCAACCTAAGTAACTTTCCTCTTTTTCGTTCCAGATTCTTTTTCGATATATAAAATTAAATATTTTGTTGTCTTTATTGTCTTTGCTATATTTTTTATTTAATCTTTCTATTTGCTTTTTTCCTTCTTTTATTACTTCTTTATCATATAATTCTTCTTCTTTGCTGCTTTCTGAACAATCTCCTAATAAAGTAAAATATAAATTTTCACTTTTATTTGCTATATAGTATACTTCTAATTTTCTTGTTAATTCTATTACTTTTTCTTTTGATTTTACTATTGTTGGTATTACAACCATTGTTGCTTGTTCCTTTGGTATCCCTTTTTGATAATCCATTTTCGGAATTAGTTTTGGATTTACTGTTTTGCTTAATATAAATTGGATTATTTGTATTATTATTTCACTACATGGAATTAATAATATAATAAATAAAGCAATTTTTTCTGATTTTGTTAAAAAAGTTAATAAATTACTTATTATTATTGATAGTATTACTGTAAATGCAACTATTAATGATAAGTATTGTTTAACTTTTGTTTTGCTTTTTGGTGATACTTTATTTTTTATTTTTAATTCTTTATATAAATCATCAATTCCGTTATCTATTAAATAATATCCTATATGTGATTTTTTTCCTTCATTATTCTTGCATATCTCTATAATTTTCCTGGCTATATATATTTCTGATATTTTTGTTTTTTCTGATATTCGCTTTATTTTGTTTCTATAGTATTCTTTTGTTTTCCAATCCATGTTAATATATATTCCACTTGGATCTTTTCTTAATACATCTTCTACTCCATTTATATGTTCAAATATTTCTAAAAAATTTATTCTTTGTATTGTTTTTAAACTTGTTATACTATTTCCCATTAATACTTTTTGTATTGCTATATCGAAGTGTTCTTTTTGTATTACTTCTGATACTGTCATTCCCATTTTTTCTACTATGTCTTCCAATACTTTTAGATATCTTGTTCCTTTTCTTCCATATCTTTTTAAAGTGTATGACATGTACTCTATAAATGGATATCTCATATCTCTCATCATTGTTTTTTTAAAATTATGTGTGTTTGATTTATATTCTTTATATTTTTGTTCTTGTTTTGTTTTCCCTTCTACTAATCTTTCTACAATGCTTTCTACTTTATATTTTTGTGCCTGGCTACTTGCAATTTTTTCGCATATTTGTGATATGTTGTGTATAATTGCTATTTGTAAAAATATTCCTATATTCCATATTTCATCCATATTCAGTGTTTTCTTGTTCTGATAGCTTTGCAAATATTCTTCTAAACTTTCTTTTTCTATTCTATTTTCTGTATATGCTATAATTTCACTTGCTAGTACATATATTCTTGCAAATCCTGCATATTCACCATTTGCTATTCCTATAAAATTTTTGTATTTTTTTATTGTTAATTCCTTTTCTATTTGTTTTACTGTCTCTTCTATAATATAAAAATTGTCTAATAACCATTCTCCTGCTGGATGTATGTTTATTTTCATATTTACATGTTCATTTAACATTTTATATACTTCTTTTATTTTTTCGTAATCTTCTAAAAGTCTTGGTATTGGATATGTGTCTTTTTGACTTCTTGATATTATATTATGGCTTGATGCTATTTTTTCTAAATGTTTTTTTAATTGTTCTTTTTCTAGCATCACACCTGTTATTTGTAGTTTTTTATTTTCTCTCAAAAAAATTCCACTCCTTGCAAATATGTTTTATGCATATTGTTTGCAAAAAGTGGGTTATTTATACAACTTTACTTGTTTTTGTTTATGAAATTTCCATTTCTGTGTCTTGTTTTGATTTTGCTTCTATTTCTTTTAATCTTTTTTGATATGCTTTATTTAATCTGGTATAATTTTTTTCGCTTCCTTTTAATTTTACATAATATTCTGATTCTTTATATGGATTTTGTGCATCTTGTGATAATATCATTTGTTTAATTTCTACTGGTACATATTTACCTTCTATTTTTCCTATTCCTGCTATTGTTGTGTGATTTTCTTTATCTATTACTGCTATTACATCTCCTATATTTTGTTCATCTATCCATTCTAAGTTTCCATTTTGTCCTTCTTGATGATTTTGTATATATTTTGTATTTCCATTTTCGTCTGTTTCTTTATATATATTACCATTTCCTAAATTTTCTTTTATTATTCCTATATCTTCTTTTGATATTTTTTCAGTTTCTTCTGGCATATTACTGTTATATTTTTCTAGTATTTGGTCTATAATTTCTTTATTTCCTGTTACTTCTGAATTTTCTAATGTGGATTTATCTACAACTATACTATCCATGAATTTTTCTTTTTCTGTTCTAGTATCATTTTCGTCGATTCCATTTTCTTTCATAAAGTTATCTACTTGTTCTATAGCTTCATCTAATTCTTTGCTTGTTTTATTCATGTCATTTAAAGTGTATCCTCCTACACCTATTGATGCTATTGCTAGTAGTGTTGCAAATCCTCTTATTCTTCTTTGTTTTCTCATCTTTCTTTGTCTTCTTATTTTTTGCGCTCTAAGTGCTTTATTCATATCTGATTTTTTTCCTGTTAATTTTACTTCTTTATTTTTATTATTTTTTTCCATATTAATTCCTCCTTTGATTTTCAATACATTTTTATTATAACACTTTTTCTAAAAAATTACAAATTTTACTTTTTTATTGTATTTTTTAACATTTTTTTGTTTTTTTCATAATATATATTAAATAAACTTTTGTTTATTAGGAAGGATGAATAATAAT
>CAJKVD010000145.1 GCA_905203195.1 uncultured Clostridium sp.
GGATGTTTAGTACAAAGATATTATGATGATTTAAAAAAATTATTACCAGAAGTAGATTTGTTTATAAAATTAGAAAATTATGATAGTTTATGGCAAGCTATTGAAGATATGATAAAAATGGATGTACAAATAAAACCTAAAAATAAAACAAATTTGAAAATATCAGAAATTACACAGCTACCTATGTTAAAACAGCAGGAGTATATGGAAAGAGTTGTAACAACAGGAACAAATTATGCTTATTTAAAAATAGGTGAAGGATGTAGTAATTTTTGTACATATTGTGCTATACCATATATAAGAGGAAAATTTGTAAGTAGGAAAATAGAAGATATTTTAGAAGAAGCTAAAATGTTAGCAAGTAAAGGAATTAAAGAATTAGTAGTAATAGCGCAGGATACTACGAAATATGGAGTAGATATTTATGGAGAGCCTAAATTAGTAGAATTATTGCAAAAATTATCTAAAATACAAGGAATAGAATGGATACGTTTTTTATATTCATATCCAGAAGGCATAACAAAAGATTTAATACAAGAAGTTAAAGAAAACAAAAAGATTGCTAAATATTTTGATATACCAATTCAGCATATTTCAGATAATGTTTTAAAAATGATGAATAGAAAAACAACAAGAAAAGATATTAAAAACCTAATTCAAGATATTAGAAAAGAAATATCAGATGTTGTATTAAGGACGAGTTTAATAGTTGGATTTCCTGGGGAGACAAAAGATGATTTTGAGCAATTATTAAATTTTGTTAAAACAGCTAAATTTGATAAATTGGGAGCTTTTATGTATTCTAAAGAAGAAGGTACTCCTGCTGCTAAGATGGAAAACCAAATTCATGGAAATACTAAAAAATCAAGATATAATAAATTAATGAAATTGCAGCAACAAGTTTCAAAGGAAAATTTGGAAAAACGTATAGGGAAAATTAGTGTAGTTTTAGTTGAAAATGTGTCTTTTGATAGAAAGTATTATGTTGGTAGAACTATGCAAGATGCTCCTGATATTGATGGTGTTGTATATATAAAAAATGATACTGAGATGGATTTAACGAATAAGTTTGTTAAGTGTAGGATTGATAGTGTTTGCAATGACTACGATTTTATTGCAACAGTGATTGAATGAAAAATAATTTAAATTTTGGCATGTTAAAATACATATAGAGGTGATAAAATGGATACAAATAAAGTATTGGAAAAAATGAGAATTGTGAATCTACAAGAAACAATAAAAATAATAGAAAATAGAATAGTAAACCAAGCAGATAAAAGAGAAATGGAGCAGGCTTTACTAGAAAATAAATGTTTAAATGTAAAATATATGGGAAAAGCTGAATTTGAAGGTAAATGGCAAGATATCTATAAGATATTTGAGCAATATCAAAAAGATGTTAATGGCCAAAATAAGATTGTTGAAATTGAAAAATATGTGACAGAAGATTTAGAATATATTGCTGGTGATAATAAACAAGATGGATATCCTCAGATATTTTTATCAGAAAAATATGTAAATGAAAGTGATTTATTAAAACAGATTCAAAATTTTGATGAAAAAGGAATATTAGATTTAAATGATTTAGAAAATGAAAGAGTTGAAAATATAGCGTCAGAATTGAATATAGATTCAAAAGATATACAAAGTATAGATGAGATTGATTTGGAACAATTAATTAATGATAGATATAGCAAATTGAAAAATGAAAAAGAAAGTACAGAAGAATTGTTACAAAAAGGATCAACTAATAAAAAAATAAAAACAAATAAAAAAGAGGATAGAGTTAAGCTTTCAGAAAAACAACTAGAAGAATTAAGTGTAAAAGAAGAAACTTCTTTGAGTCAAGAAATAAAAGGTGTTACATTAGGTGAAAAATTAGGATTACAAAAGAAAGGAATTACTGGCGCAAAAAAATTGGCAAGGATATCAATATCAGGGCCAAGAAAAGATGCTTTTGTAGCTATTAATTCTGATGGAACAGCAACAGTATTAGGAGAGGATATTTTGGAGCCTGATACTAGAACTGGAACAACACCTATGGAAACAAGTATGACAATAAATAATGATGGAATAGTAAATCAAGAATCTGTGACTTCAAGTTATAGAATTGTTAATGGTAATGGTAATGAGTATTTACGTGCAGGTTATGATGAATCATATGGAAAAGAGATTAAATATAGTATGTTTTCTAAGGAAAAAAATGAGTATTTAGATATTGAATTGGAAACACAAAGAACTAGACCTAAAGATAGTACTGTAAGGCAATTTATGAGAGATAGAGGTGCTGGAATAAGAGAAGCGGAAAGTGTTATTGAAAGAGGAGAAGAACATCAATTTTATGGAGAAATGCAAGATGATTCTGAGCATAAGTTAAATATTAGAGATGTTGATAATAATAAAAATAATGATACACATGAGCATCTTGAGACAGAAAATGGAAAACAAACATTAGAATTGGGTGACTATATACCAAATACTAATATTACATGGGAAAGTTTTGCTAATATGTGTGGATATCGAGGAGAAGGTAGGTTAGATAAGGCAGTAAAGAGATTTAAAGAAGAACAAGAAAAAGATCATAGTATTAGTAATAAAGAAATTATGGATGAAATTGAAGAAAAAGAAAATGAACAGTATAGAGGGAATGAAATAGAAAGATAATTAACTGAAATTTGATACTTGTTAAATATATAAACTAAGAAGGGAAAGTGATAATAATGAAAAGAATACTAACAGGGGATAGGCCTACTGGTAGATTACATATAGGACATTATTTTGGTTCATTAAAAAAGAGAGTAGAAATGCAAAATAGTGGAGAGTATGAAATGTTTATACTGATTGCAGATGTACAAGCTTTAACAGATAATTTTAATAATCCAGAAAAAGTAAGAAAAAATGTAAAAGAATTAGCAATAGATTATTTATCATGTGGAATAGATCCAGAAAAAACTACAATATATATACAATCAATGATACCAGAAACAGCAGAATTAACAGTATATTATTCAAATTTGGTAACAATAGCAAGATTGCAAAGAAATCCAACAGTAAAAACTGAAATAGCACAAAAAAAGGATTTGTTTGGTGAAAGTGTTACATATGGATTTTTAGGATATCCTGTTAGTCAAGCTGCAGATATTACAACATTTAAAGGAGAATTAGTTCCAGCTGGAGAGGATCAAG